>JAKSKJ010000048.1 GCA_024401795.1 Bacteroidales bacterium
GCAGCATAGGCCGTACGCAACCCAAACTGGACAATCTTTACAAGACATACAGGGAGACCATAGAGGCAATGTCCGGTCCTCAGGCCGACAGCGTGTGGGCGGCAGGAATCGCCGACGCCGACAATTTCTCCGCAGCAGATTGCCTCGCAAAGGCGGAAAAGGCGTACAAGGGCCTGAAACTCGAACTCGATATGGCCAAGGCCGTGGCGGACGCCGACCTGGTCATCGAATCGATGGCGGAAAATGCAGACGACAAGATTGCATTCTACAAGACTCTGGCTCCCCTCCTCCCGGAGAAGACCATCCTCGTCACCAACAGTTCCACCCTGCTCCCGTCAACGTTCGCCAAGTACACGGGAAGACCGGAGAAATACCTTTCCCTGCATTTCGCCAACTCAATCTGGTCTCACAATACGGCGGAAGTGATGGCCCAGCCTCTCACTGCCAAAGAGAACTTCGACGCAATAATAGAATTCGCCAAGGCGATAAGGATGTTCCCCCTGCCGGTGCTCAAGGAAAAGTCCGGATACCTGCTCAACTCTATGCTTGTACCGTTCCTTCTCAGCGCCCTTGACCTGTATGTCAACGGCGTCAGCGACCCGGAAAGCATCGACATAGCCTGGAAAAAGGCAACCGGTGCACCCAACGGCCCCTTCGAGATTTTCGACACCGTAGGCGTGGCTACGGCCTACAACATCGCAATCCAGTACCGGAAAGTGCCAGGACTGCTCTCTCCCCTGCTTCGCAAGATGATGATGCCCTACAACTTCAAGGGAATGGAAACTACCCTGAAGCGGATGTTGGACGAAGGCAGGACAGGAAAAGCAGCCGGAGAAGGCTTCTATAAATATTAGTACTACTCCGGCTTGTAGGAATCCTTCAGCGTGGCCGTTCTGTTGAAAATCACTTCGGCCTCGCTGCTGTCTTTGTCCTTGATGTAATAACCGGTGCGTTCGAACTGAACGGCTATTCCGGAAGCGTCTTCGAGAAGCGCGGGCTCGGCAAGACCGCTGCCGATGACGAGTGATTCCGGATTGAGGAAATCCTTGTAGTCTTTGTCTTCTGGCACCTGACTCATATCGGCGAGGGTGAAGAGACGGTCGTAGTTGCGGAGCGTAATCTTCTTCGCATAGTCGCAGGACACCCAGTGAATCGTGCCCTTGACGCTGCGCCACTCCCCTGCACCGGGTTTGGTAGAAGGGTCGTAGCTACATTCAAGTTCGGTCACGTTGCCGTCAGCGTCCTTTATGACTTTGTCGCACTTGATGATATAGGTGTATTTCAAGCGCACTTCGCCGTCCGGTTTGAGGCGGAAGAACTTCTTGGGAGCATCTTCCATAAAGTCGGCCCTGTCGATGTAAAGTTCACCGGTGAAAGGCACCTTCCGGCTTGCTCCTTCCGGTTCGGCGGGGTTGAGCGGACAGTCGAACCATTCCACCTGACCGGCCGGCCAGTTGGTAATCTTCACCTTGACGGGATCCTGCACCACCATATATCTGTTGGAACGGGCATTAAGGTCCTGGCGTACACACCATTCGAGAAGTTGGATATCCATCAGCTGGTCGTGTTTTGTGACACCTATCTTATCGCAGAACATCTTGAGAGCATCTGCTGTGTAGCCGCGGCGGCGGACTCCGCAGAGAGTCGGCATACGGGGGTCGTCCCACCCGGCCACAAGGCCTTTCTGCACAAGTTCCAGGAGCTTGCGCTTGCTCATCAGGGTGTAGGTGAGGTTAAGGCGCGCAAATTCATACTGATGCGAAGGGAAAATGCCCAGAGTCTTGATGTACCAGTCGTAAAGGGGACGGTGCACGTCAAACTCAAGTGTGCAGATGGAATGGGTGATATGTTCTATGGAGTCGCTCTGGCCGTGAGTGTAGTCATACATCGGATAGATGCACCACTTGTCACCCGTACGGTGATGCGAGGCGTGCTTGATGCGGTACATTATGGGGTCGCGGAACTCCATCTTGGGATGTGCCATATCTATCTTGGCGCGAAGCACCTTCTCCCCGTCGGCGTACTTGCCGTCACGCATCTCGCGGAAAAGCCTGAGATTTTCTTCGGGGGTGCGGTCACGCCAGGGACTGTTGACGCCGGGTTTGTCCACAGTGCCGCGATTCTCGCGCATCTGCTCCTGAGTCTGGTCATCGACATAGGCAAGCCCCTGCTCTATCATCCGTTCCGCCCACTCGTAGAGCTGGTCGAAATAGTCGGACGCATAGCATTCCTTCTCCCACTGGAAGCCCATCCATCTGATGTCCTCCTTGATGGCGTCAACATACTCGGTGTCTTCCTTGGTGGGGTTCGTATCATCGTAGCGGAGGTTTGTTTTACCGCCATATTTCTGCGCAAGTCCAAAATTGATACACAGCGACTTGGCGTGCCCCAAATGAAGGTATCCGTTAGGTTCGGGAGGGAACCTTGTGAGTATGCTTTCACACTTGCCTGACTTCAGGTCATCCTCAATTATCTCCTCGAGAAAATTCAGTCTCTTTACTTCTTCTTCCATTTGTAATTATTAAAATATTTACAAATCTATAAAAAAATATTTTTCCCCTTTCCTATTTTTTCTTTTTTTCATTATCCGACACCACTTTTACCTCATAACCGAGTTCGCGGATTGAGTTTGCAAGTTTCAGCGTGTCGGTCCTGGCCGTATCGTAAACGATGGTTACTGTCTTGTCATCGAGGTTGGAGGTCAAATCCACCACGCCCTTTTCAAAAGAGACGTTTTCGACAATCTTCTTCTCGCATTTGGCACAATGCATCGTGGTCACGAACACAGCCTCACGGCAGATTTTGGGCTGACGTGCATAAGCATTCGATGACAGAAGACAGACAATGGCCACAGTTGCGGCATAAATCAATTTTTTCATAATGGCGATATAATTTATTGTTTCTTCCATAATGTAACGCGGACTCCCGCATATATCCTGATGCCCATAAGGGGCCCCCACACGCAACTGGCATCAAAGCCTTCACTGAGTATGTTCTCCGGATTGATGATGGGGTCAGGCTGGGTGTAGTTGGTGAGGTTCTCCCCTCCCGCATAGATATCGAAGCCCTTGAAGCGTTTGGTGACCTGGGCGTAAAGCAAGGGATAGACGGGGGAAAAACCATCTTTATACATCCCTTTGTAGCCTCTCATAAAGTCCCATACGCGGCAAGGTCCGTTGACGGAGGCCGTAAAGTCGAATATCCACTTGTTGAGATGGGTGGCGTACTGCAGGTTAAGCACGCCTTTGTACCTGCTTGTCATAGGTTTCACGTCATCCGACTGACTGCGGAGAGTCTGACGGGCATCAGTGAAACGGCCTGTCAGAGTGGCCGTGAAGCCTTTGAACAACTCTGAGGAGAAGTCCAGTTGGAAATTGCTTGTGCGGGACAATCCGCCGTTTTCGCTCAGAGTGTAGAAGTCTATGCCGTCGGACTTGTAGTCAACCAGCATCTGCTCCGTGAAATTGGTGTTGAACCAGTCCAGACTGATGTATGTCTTGCCGGAGTCGTCAAACGGCAGATACCAGGTGACGTTGGCCCCGTAGGTCCAGGAATCCTCAAGTGGATGGGAAAGATAAGCCCCGTTCAACACCTTGTTGGTGGAAAGGACTCCGATATTGTCCACCAGAGGCGTGCTGTAGCGTATGCCACGGCCTCCGTTGGCACGCAGCACCCACTGCTCGGAAGGAGCATACTTCAACGTGAGCCTCGGGCTGAAACGGAAACCTCCACGGTTGTACAAATCGCCCCGCAGGCCGACTATGGCGGAGAAGACTTCCCCGCTGTGGAAGGTGTATTCGCCGAAGATGCCCGTATCGGACAGACGTGTCACGGCCGGCCGCGCGGAAGCCGGAGCTGTGCCCAAGCCGAAACTCTCGTCGTAGATATCCAGCATCTCGCTTATTCCCAGAGTAAAATGGTGCGATTCGTTTTCCTGATTCTGATACAGCAGGTTAGCGAACACAGAATGCTGCCCGGCATTGTAGTAACGCCTTATGGCCGGAACGGTCAGGAAACCGTTCGTGATATATGCGTCGTAATTGCCTCTTCCTCCATAATCCGATTGGGAGTTCTGGTAGGAATAGTCCGCCACGAGGGCGATGTTCTGGGAATTTGTCTCATTCAGAGGTATGCCCACCTTCACGTATCCGTTCACGTTCCTGTTCAGAATGTCGGCCCTCCAGGTATTCGGAGAGGTCTCCGACATCGTTCCTCCCGTTCTCCTGTCCTGCAGTGCACGTACGCCGAACCTGACCTGCACGCCGTCCTGGCCGAAATAAAGCCATCTGTTGCCAAGGCTGAACTGCAACTGGCGCGGATCGTCCATAAACCCGTCGCCGTTCATATCCATCGACTTGAAATTGCCGTCAACGTGGCCGAACAGCACGGTGCTCCAGGTGGCAAGTTCATCCAGCTGCAGGGCCGAAATGACGTTCAGGTCACATTTGGTGTCATTCATCACGGATGCCTGCACATAGAGGGGCGTTTCATCGGTAGGCTTGCGATGCTCCATATTTATCTGCCCCGTCATCGACTCCACGCCGTTAATGACGGAAGTCACGCCTTTCGCAATCTGGATGCTTTCCAGCCATTGACCCGGGATGTAGTTCAGACCGAACGGAGCGCTGATGCCCCTCATTACCGGACGGTTCTCGTCCAGCATCTGGGTATAGATACCGCTCTGCCCCAGAAGCCTTATCTGACGGGCTCCAGTCACGGCATCGGAATAGCCGACGGTGACGCTTGCACTGTTCTCAAAACTTTCCGCAAGGTTGCAGCAGGCCATCTTGCAGAGTCCGGAAGCGCTTATCACTTCTGTCCTTATCGGTTTGACCTTGGATATCCCGTCATTTCTGCGACCTGTAAACACTGTCGCCTTCAATGTATCCTTCCGTTCACCGTATATCCCGGAAGTGTCCGGAGTTTGGGCGACAGAATACGCCGAAACGCAGGACAATACGAATATTATTAATACTTTTTTCATTGATTTCCAAAGAGTTAAATTACACAATCCATTTTTTCGGAACAAACGACCGTTTTCCGAAACTCCAGATTGCAATTCAAACTCTGAGGACACACAAAAGTGAAAGAAGGTCATCCGGGGGATCCGGCGGGCAAGAACATATCCGTCCAAACTCAACACACACGGGGACATTTGAGAAAACGGATACTGCCGACGGAGCAATCACCGGCATATAATCCGGTGCCGGAACCTGCACGGAGACTCCGGAACCGTCCCCTGCAATATCGAGAACGGCAATGATATCACTGCAACATTCTTCTTCCCCATCACAGCAACCGCAGCAGTGATGGTGGCAGGGCGTATCGGGATGAATATTTTCGCAGGAAATGCCGGCAAACAGAGGCTCTATGTATATCCGGCCGTTGTCTCCGCAGGAATGGACATCGAATCCCAAAACCGAGAGAAGATAGCACGCCAGACAGCATACTACAGAAAGAATATTTGCCTTGTTGCGAATCATCAAATGCAAAAATAATAAAATTTCGTAAATTAGTGGACTAATTTTATACCGCGTATGCGTATCAGATATTCCATTTCAATACTGTTGGCGGCAATGCCTGCCGCCTTGTTTGCCTCTTCTTCCGTTGACGTTCTCTGCATAGCCGACAAAAATCACTGCACGGCAGAACTGCAGGCGGAACTCGGCAATGATTTTTCTGTCCGCACTGTGACTCTGGAAGAAGCGATGACATCCCTTCCCGACATCATAGTGACTATGAAGGACTTCGGGGAAGAGGAAAACTACTGGGTCATAAAACGCCTGCGCACCATCCCCTCCCACCCCGATATTTTCATCTGCGGTGAAGGGGCGAAATATGCGGCCCTTGCCTCCAGAGCCTGGACAGACGTCATTCCCTTTGCATTTGACGGCTCCGCCGACACGCAAGAGATGGCACGCGGCATAAAAAAAACACTGATTGCAAACGGTTGGGGGAACATTCCCCGCAAGCGCATTGTCTTTGCCGGAGACTCCATAACTGACGGTGCCTGGGGAAAGGGCGACAGCAAGCCCGCCTCGAAACGCGACCACTATGACTTCAATCACATTTACGGCCACGGATACGCCGAAAAGATTGCATCCGCACTTCTGGAGAAATACCCCGGAAGAAATTACAGGTTCTACAACAGGGGTATAGGCGGAGGCAAACTTCAGGGACTCTCTGACAGATGGGAGGAAGAGGTTCTGGGTGTCAAACCGGACATTATTTCCATACTCATAGGTGTAAATGACGCCCCTGTCAACGGCACTCGCGTCGATTTCGAACAATGGGAAGCCACCTACAGGTCTCTGCTCGACAGGGCGCTGGCGCAGAATCCCCGCTGCCGCTTCGTGCTCTGCACCCCCTTCTCCGCAAGCAGAGGCGAAGGATTCTCCAACGAAAGCCATCTCAAAAGAAAGGAATCAACAGACCGTTTCGACGCGATAGTCAAAGCCATCGCCTCAGACTACGGTGCCGTTCTGGTGGATTTCTCGGCACTGATAGACAATCTTATTGAAACCGACAAATCCGGCGACCACAACTACTGGGTATGGGACGGAGTGCACCCCACGATGCAGGGGCACAACAAAATGGCTGAACTCTGGATAAGAAAAGCAAAGAAGTTACTATGATAAAATCAATGACAGGCTACGGCAAGTCCGTGGCGGAACTGGCGAACGGAAAACTCACAATCGAGATCCGTTCGGTCAACGGGAAGAACGCCGACATCAGCATAAAATCCAATCTGCTGCCCAAGGACAAGGAACTCGGCATAAGAAAGAAAATGGCCGAAGTTCTCCAGCGCGGCACTATGGATATGTTCATCAACTGGGAGCCCAACGCGGCTGAAAATGCCAAGAAAATAAACGTTCCCCTCGCCACGGAATATTTCAGGGAACTGCAGGAACTGGGCAGAGCCATCGGGATTCAGGAGGAAATCCAGGACCGCGAAGACCCGAACTACCTGCTCGGCACCCTGCTCCGAATGCCCGACGTCATTGACAGCGGAAGGCAGGAAATCATCACCGACGACAACTGGCCTGCCGTTGAGAAAGCGATAGATGAGGCTCTGGCAAGGATTGACAGCTACCGCAGTGACGAAGGCACCTCTCTCTACAAGGACGTTACCGGCCGCGTACAAAACATTCTGGACCTCTACGACGAGGTGGAATCCTACGAACCGGAACGCATTTCCGCCGCGCGGGAGCGCATTCTGAAGGCGGCTGAAGACCTCAAGGTGAAGCTCGACCCGGAACGCCTCGAACAGGAAATGATTTTCTATCTGGAAAAACTTGACATCAACGAGGAGAAGGTGCGGCTGCGCCAGCACTGCAAATATTTTATGGACACCATCGACGGTGAGCCGTACCCCGGCAAGAAACTCGGATTCATAATCCAGGAAATGGGGCGCGAGATCAACACCACCGGAAGCAAAGCGAACCACGCATCCATCCAGAAATGCGTGGTCCGTATGAAAGACGAGCTCGAGAAAATACGCGAGCAGTCGATGAATATCCTCTAATACACCCTTATCTCCCCCATCTCGAGGCCGTGGCAACCGTCCTGGATGATGGGGATTTTCTTGCCGTCAAGATTCCTGACGTAAGTGAAGTCATCCAGGAAGGTGTGGCTGTGACCGCCGACTACAATGTCGATATTCCGGGTTTGAGGCACCAATTCCATATCTTCTTCGTAGCCCAGATGGCTGAGCGCTATCACAAGGTCACATTTCCGGGCCTTCAGTTCCGCAGCATACCTGTTCGCAACCTCAATCTTATCCAGCTGCGGGATTCTGTCGGCAATAGTACTGGACACGCTGCCTTTCAGCTTCGGGGCAAAGCCGATTATGCCTATTTTCATTCCTCCCCTTTCAATTACGGTAAATGGCTTGACGTATTTCCCGACCCCGAAGGTGGAAAGGTCCAGATTGGCGCACACGACGGGACATTCAATCCGGGCAAGACGTTTTCCCAGAGCCTCGATGCCGTTGTCGAATTCGTGATTGCCGAGGGTTATGCAGTCATAGCGCATCGCGTTCACCATATCAATCTCCAGGTCCCCCTTGAATTCGGTGAAATAGGATGAACCCTGCCCCATATCTCCGGCGTGGAGAAGAAGGACCCGGGACTCGCCCACGGCATTCCTTACCGAATCTGCGAAGGCGGCGCGCTCTATGATTCCGCCCTGCCCCTTCCTCTCCCCCGCTCTGTAGGGTTCCAAGTGGCTGTGCGTGTCGTTTGTATGAAGTATAACGAGCCGGGGCTCACGACAGCAGGAGCATATTGCCAGCGCCGCAACCAATATTGTTGTTATCCTTTTCATTCCACTGTAATTCTACCGTCCGTTTTATATGACAAATCCTTCCCCGACGCTCCGTATGAACGCACGTAAGGGACCATCCAATCCCGCACAA
>JAKSKJ010000049.1 GCA_024401795.1 Bacteroidales bacterium
CTGAAGGAATTCTTCGGATATGACGGCTTCAAGGGCGATCAGGAGCAAATCATCAGCCATCTCGTGGGAGGCGGCGATGCTTTTGTGCTGATGCCCACCGGGGGTGGCAAATCGCTTTGTTACCAGCTCCCGGCAATGGTGCTTGACGGTACAGCCATCGTCATTTCCCCTCTGATTGCGTTGATGAAAAATCAGGTTGACGCCATCAGGGGATTTGTGTCGGGAAACGAAAGCATTGCCCACTTCCTCAATTCTTCGCTAACAAGGCAGCAGATTGACGAAGTGCGCGACGACCTCATCTCCGGAAAAACCAAAATACTCTATGTGGCTCCGGAATCGCTCACAAAAGATGAGAACATCTCCCTTCTGAAGGAAATCAGAATATCCTTCTACGCCGTAGATGAAGCGCACTGCATTTCCGAATGGGGGCACGATTTCCGCCCCGAATACCGCAGAATCAGAACTCTTGTGGACGAGATAGGCAGAGCGCCCATCATCGCACTCACCGCCACCGCAACGATGAAGGTGCAGAGCGATATCCTGAAGAGTCTCGGAATACCGGACGCCGCCGTTTTCAAGTCTTCGTTCAACAGGCCCAACCTCTACTATGAAGTGAGGGACAAGGTGGATGCTGAAAGAGACATCATCAGATACATCAGGAACAATCCGGGCAAGTCCGGAATCATCTACTGCCTGAGCAGGCGGAAGGTGGAGGAGATGGCAGAGCTGCTGTGCATCAACGGCATACGGGCGCTCCCCTACCATGCCGGTCTGGAATCGAAGGTGCGGGCGGAGAATCAGGACAGATTCCTGATGGAGGACGTGAAGGTGATAGTCGCGACAATCGCCTTCGGAATGGGCATAGACAAGCCTGACGTGAGGTTCGTCATTCACTACGACATTCCCAAGAGCATAGAGAGCTACTATCAGGAGACAGGGCGCGCCGGCAGGGACGGACAGGAGGGGCATTGCATAGCCTACTACAGTTACAAGGACATACGCAAGTTCGAGAAGTTTATGGTCGGGAAGCCCGTCACCGAGCAGGAAATTGCCCGGCAGCTGCTTTCCGAAGTGGTGTATTACGCCGAATCCAATCAGTGCCGGAGAAAGCTTCTGCTGAACTATTTCAGCGAGGACTACCTGCAGGCCAACTGCTGTTCCTGCGACAACTGTCTGCATCCCAAGCAGACCTTCGACGGCAAGGTCGAGATGAGCACCGTGATAAGGCTCATTCTCAGCCTTCCGGAGCATTTCAAGGTGGACCATCTGGCCAATATCCTTGCAGGCAACGAAACGGCGCTCATCAAGTCCTACAACCACGACAGGTGCAGATATTTCGGAGCCGGCAAGGACCATTCCGACAAGTTCTGGTGCACGGTGATACACCAGGGACTGATGCGCCACCTGCTGGAAAAGGAAATAGAGACATTCGGTCTTATCCACGTCACGGAGGAAGGACGCGCTTTCCTTGACAATCCTTTCGAACTGCTTCTCGTGGAAGACAGGGTATTCTCTTCAGGCGGGGACGAGGAAAGCGAAGAAGACATTTTGGAAGCGGGAGCAATGCAGAACGGAGGCGGCGGGGACGCCACCCTTCTTGCCATGCTCAAGGACCTCCGCAAGGACCTGGCGAAAAAACTGAAGCTCCAGCCCTGGATTCTTTTCTCCGACCCGGCGCTGGAGGATATGTCCATCCTGTATCCCGAAACCTTTGAGGAGCTGAAGGCCTGTCAGGGCGTGGGTGACGGAAAGGCCCGGAAATTCGGCGGGGAATTCATCAGTCTCATAAAGAAATACGTGGAAGAGAACGAGATATCCCGTCCCAATGATTTTGTGATGAAGTCCTCTCCCGCCAAGTCCGCAGACAAGATATACATTATCCAGAATATAGACCGCAGGGTTGATCTGGAAGCCATCGCATCCGCCAAGGGCATATCCCTTCCCGACCTTATGAGCGAAATCGAGGCGATTGTGTCCACCGGCACGAAACTGGATCTAGGATACTACATCAATGAAAATCTCGACCCTGACGTTGTGGATGAACTTCTGGATTATTTCCGCACGGAGGCCGAGTCTGATTCCCTGGCAGACGCAATTGAAAATCTGGGCAACGACTATGACGAAATGGAAATCCGTCTGGTCCGCCTCAAATTCTTATGTGAGGTAGCATCGTGATTCCGCAGGATACAGTCGATTTGATTCTTGACAGCGCCCGCATCGAGGATGTCGTGAGCGACTTCGTGACGCTGAAGCGCCGCGGAGCCAATTTTGTGGCCTGCTGCCCCTTCCACAACGAAAAGACTCCATCCTTCTACGTTTCCCCATCCAAAGGAATATACAAATGCTTCGGTTGCGGAAAAGCCGGTTCGGCGGTAGGTTTCGTTATGGAACACGAGCATTTCTCCTATACCGAAGCCCTGCGCTACCTCGCCTCAAAATACCACATAGAAATCGTGGAGAAGGAGGAATCCGCCGAGGAGCTTGCGCTCAAGCAGCACCGGGAAAGCCTGTTGCTGGTGTCGGAATTCGCGCAGAAGTTCTATGCCGGGCAACTGAAAGAAGGCGAAGGCAAAGCAGTGGGTTACAATTATTTCCGTGCCAGAGGTATGGAAGATGAGACTATCGCCAGATTCGGACTCGGTTGGGCCCCTTCCGGGAGAAGGGCTCTCCTCGATGCCGCCGGAGCGGCAGGATTCAAGCAGGAATACCTGATAGACGCCGGACTCGCCGTACAGCGCGAAGACGGCACGGTGGCGGACAAGTTCCACGAAAGGGCGATGTTCCCGATTCACTCCGTGAGCGGAAGGGTGATTGCATTCAGCGGCAGAACCCTGCGTTCCGACAACCCCGCAAAATATGTCAATTCCCCGGAAACGGAGATTTACACGAAGAGCAAAATACTGCTTGGAATATATTTCGCCAAATCGGAGATTTCAAGGCAGGACAAGTGCATCCTGGTCGAGGGCAACGTGGATATGGTGACTATGCACCAGCTGGGTATCACCAACGTGGTGGCTTCCTGCGGCACTTCCCTCACCATCGAGCAGATAAGGCTGATACGCAAGTTCACGGAGAACGTGACAATAATGTATGACGGGGATTCCGCAGGCATACACGCCGCGCTCCGGGGAATAAATCTGGTGCTGGCCGAGGGCCTCAACGTCAAGATTGTGCTGCTGCCGGAAGGCGAAGATCCCGACTCCTTCGGACGCAGCCGCAGCCGGGAGGAGGTGGAAAGCTATATCGCGTCAAACGAACAGGATTTCATAGCTTTCAAGACAAAGCTTCTGCTGGCAGAAGCCGGCGGCGACCCTCTCAAGAAGGCGAATCTCATAAACGACATAGCCGACACCATCGCAGAGATTCCGGATGCGGTGAAGCGTTCCGTGTATGTGGATGCCACAGCCTCCAGTTTCAGTATCGAGTCTGCCATTCTGTTCGACAGAATCAACCGCACCAGACAGAACAGGCTGACAGAGGAGAGGCAGGCGGAGGCGAGGCAGGCCTTGAGGCAGGAACGCCTGGCGAATCAGGACAGCCCGATGCAGAGCAGGCCTGTCCTGCAGGACGACATTCCGGAAGAGAACAGGACTTTGGCCAAAGCGGAAAAGGACCTGCTTTATTTCCTGCTCACGCACGGCACGGACGAACTCGACTTCGAGAGTGATTCCGAATACTACTCCGGCAACGAAGGATGCAAGACCACGGTTGCCGACTTCATTCGCGACTCGCTTGACGCAGATGGCTCAAGTTTCGCAAACAGCGCATACCGGGCTGTTTACGATGCCTACGTCAAGGGATATGACGAAGGTCTGACACAGGCGCAGATTCTGCGCAGACTATATGATTCCACCGACAGGACCATTGCACGCGTGACCGGCAATCTGGCCACGGAGAAGTACAGGCTGTCCGTGGAAAAATTCAGGAATTCAATGACGGCGACCTCATCCTGGCTGGTTTCCTTCGTTCCCAAAGCCATTTTGTGCTATGCGGAACGTCGGGTTCAGGATAAAATTGATTATCTTCGCCGTTCGCTGACGAATGCCGCTCCGGAGGAGGTGGAGTCCATAATGAAACAGATGGTCTCCCTCCAGACGGCACAACGCAGCATCAAAGCAAAGATCGGTAGAGAAAAATAAGACAAAAGTTATGGACAAGAAATTCAAAAGAACCCTCGTGACCTGCGCGCTTCCCTATGCCAACGGTCCTGTACACATCGGACATCTGGCCGGCGTATATGTTCCGGCCGACATTTATGTGCGTTACCTCCGAATGCGTGGAGAGGATGTTCTTTACGTCTGCGGCTCCGACGAACACGGTGTGCCCATCACAATCAAGGCACGCCAGCAGGGATGCAGCCCGCAGGACATCGTGGACAAATATCACAGCATCATCGACGGCTCCTTCAAGGCGCTCGGCATAAATTTCGACATCTACGGACGCACCTCGTCAAAGGTGCACGAGGCCAACGCCTCCGAGTTCTTCAAGAAACTCTACGATGAAGGGAAATTCATTTCAAGGGAAAGCGAGCAGTACTACGACCCCGAGGCCAAGACCTTCCTGGCAGACAGATACATTGTGGGAACCTGCCCGAAGTGCGGTGCAGAGGGGGCTTACGGCGACCAGTGCGAGAAATGCGGAGCAACGCTGAGCCCCGAAGAACTGATAAACCCCAAATCCAAGCTGAGCGGTGCCGAACCTGTCAGGAAAAAGACGACACACTGGTACTTGCCTCTGGACCGGTACGAGCCCTGGCTGCGTGAATGGATTCTGGAGGGTCACAAGGAATGGAGGCCCAACGTTTACGGTCAGGTCAAGAGCTGGCTGGACGGCGGTCTGCAGCCCCGTGCCGTCACGAGAGACCTGGACTGGGGTGTCCCGGTCCCGATTGAAGGGGCGGAAGGCAAGGTCCTTTACGTGTGGTTTGATGCGCCCATCGGCTACATCTCCAACACCATCGAGCTTCTTCCGAACGACTGGGAGAAATGGTGGAAGTCGGAAGACACCAAACTCGTGCATTTCATCGGCAAGGACAATATAGTTTTCCATTGCATAGTGTTCCCGGCAATGCTCAAGGCCTACGGCGGATATGTGCTTCCGGAGAACGTCCCCGCCAACGAATTCCTCAACCTCGAGGGCGACAAGATTTCGACCTCCAGAAACTGGGCGGTGTGGGCGCACGAATACGTCAGGGATTTCCCCGGTCAGGAAGACGCGCTCAGATACGTGCTGACAGCCAATGCTCCCGAGACGAAGGACAATGACTTCAGCTGGAAGGACTTCCAGACACGCAACAACAGCGAACTGGTGGCCATCTTCGGGAACTTCGTGAACAGAGCCGTTGTGCTCACCCACAAATACTTCGGAGGAAAGGTTCCCGCCTGCGGCGAACTTGCCGGCATTGACCGCGAGGTTCTTGACGGCGTTCCCGAACTCAGGGCGTCACTTGAGAAGAACATAGAAAACTACAAATTCCGCGAGGCACTCAAGGATGCTATGGGAATCGCCCGGCTCGGCAACAAATACATCTCCGACACCGAGCCCTGGAAAGTGGCGAAAACCGATATGGAGAGATGCGCCACAATCCTCAACATTTCCCTCCAGCTGTGCGCAGACCTTGCCATCGCTTTCGAGCCTTTCACACCTTTCGCAACGGCACGACTGAGGAAGATGCTCGGAATTGAACTCGGCTGGGATATGCTGGGCGGCAACGCCATAATCCCGGAAGGGCATATGATAGGTGAAGCCGAACTTCTTTTCACAAAGATCGAGGACGAACAGATTCAGGCACAGCTGGACAGGTTGGAGAAGATACGCGCCGAGCGCGAAGCCGCTGAAAAGGCCGAAGCGGCAAAGCAGGTGATTCCCCAGAAGGAGGAATGCAGCTTCGAAGACTTCGAGAAGATGGATATACGCACCGCCACCGTCCTGGAAGCGGAGCGGGTTCCCAAGACGGACAAACTCCTGAAACTCACGATAGACACAGGCATAGACAAACGTGTCATCGTGTCCGGGATAGCCGAATATTACTCTCCGGAAGATATGGTCGGCAAACAGATTTGCATTCTGGCCAACCTGAAACCGCGCACCATACGCGGCATCGAAAGCCACGGTATGATACTGATGGCAAAACAAGGCGACGGCAAGATGCGGTTCATAACCCCGCAGGATGCCGTCGCGAATGGTGCTGTGGTAGGTTAAACTACCTCTTTTCCTCTTCCGGTACAACGACCTTTCCGACCTTTGTCAACTTGACGTTGAAAACAAGGGTCGAGTTGGGTTCGATTCCCTGGTTGCCGCGCTCGCCGTATGCGAGATTGGCGGGAATGAAAAGATCAATCTCTCCTCCCTCACCGATGAGCTGAATTCCTTCGGTCCAGCCGGGAATAACGCGGTTGAGAGTGAGCTGAACGGAATCGGCGTCAGCCTTTACCTCGTCAAATACGTTTCCGTCAAGTGTCTTGCCCTGATAGCGTACCCACACGGTATCGGTGGCAGCGGGATGAACGTTGTTGCCGTCGTTCATAATGCGGTACTGGAGTCCGCTTGCAGTCTCTACAACTCCGTCTTCCTTCTTGTTCTTGGCAAGGAATTTCTCGCCCGCCTCCTTGTTCACAAGGAGTTTGTAGTTGTGACGGTTCTCAAGATAGCTGTTGAACATATCATTGATTCTCTCGGGGTTGATCTTGAACTGCTCGTTGAACTCGGGATTGCGCATATTGCCCTTTGCATTGACGAAATCCTTGATACCCTTCACTACCTGCGAGTAGTTGACGTCACCGAAGTCATAACCCTTGATGAATGAACCGAAGTTGATACCGATGAGGTAACTCACGGAATCCACAACGGCCTTGCTGGGGATATAATCCTTGGCTGTTTTCACCTTCTCTACAGTTTCTTCTGCAGACGCCTCACCTTCTGCGGGAACCTCTGCCTTAGGTGTGCAAGCCACCAGCGTTGCGCCCATCATAAGGGCGGCGAAAATAAATTTTGTTTTCATTGTAAATATTGTTTGTTTGTTAAGTTTCTAAAGTTCCCAGGCAAGGGCGGACGCTCCGAGTATTGCGGCATCGGACTCCTTGAGGCTGGAGAACACTATCTTGACCTTGTCCTTCCATATCTGCAGCACGTTGCCGTTCATCGCCTTCATCATAGGCTCGTAGAGGAATTCCTTGGAACGTGCAAGTCCGCCGAAGAGGACAATCGCCTCGGGAGCACTGAACGCGATGAAGTCGGAGAAAGCGGTCCCGAGAAGGGTTCCCGTATATTCGAATATGTCAAGGGCAACCTTGTCGCCTTCCTTCGCCGCTTCATACACATCCTTTGACGTGATATTCTCGACCTCACGCAGGAGTGAGGGTTCCTTTGAATGTTCAAGCCATTCACGTGCTGTGCGTGCCACACCCATCGCAGAGCAGTAAGCCTCGAGACAGCCGTTGCGCCCGCAACCGCAGGCACGTCCGTTATGGCGCACCACATTGGTGTGTCCGAGTTCGCCGGCGAAGCCGTCGTGACCATAGACCACTTTCCCGTCAACAACGATACCGCTGCCGACACCGGTGCCGAGGGTTATCATTATGAAATTCTTCATTCCTCTGGCCACGCCGTAGGTCATTTCTCCCACAGCCGCGGCATTGGCGTCATTGGTAAGGCTTACGGGGATTCCATCGAGTTTCTTCGTGAGTTTGTCAGAAAACTTGACCGCCTGCTTCGCGGCCCAGGCAAGGTTGGGAGCAAACGCCACCTCACCGGTATAGTAATTCCCGTTGGGGGCACCCACACCTACACCACGGATTTCTCCTTCCTTGCCGGCTTCTTTGATGCATCCCTTCACGGCTGCGGCAAGAGCATCGATGAACGCATCCGCATCGGAGCCGTAAGTATCTGAACGGATAACAGTCTGCGCAATCACAGTGCCCCTGGCGTCAACAACGCCTATCTTGGAGGTCTGACCTCCCACGTCGATACCGACAACAAATTCTTTTTCCATATGTCAAATGCATTAATTAATCAACAGGAATATCTTTATTGACGTTCTTGC
>JAKSKJ010000005.1 GCA_024401795.1 Bacteroidales bacterium
GCCCACTTGGGAAGCACGTAGGTGCGGCCTGTAATCTGCGTGTATCCGTCAATCAGGGCAGGCATATCGTCTCCTGCGATGAGGTAGAAGTCGGCCTGCGGGGATGTGTTGTAGATGTTGAACACGTTGATGTCCTGGCTGCCCACGTCGAAGAAATTCTTGCGTGTGGTATTGTTGAATATGCCCCATCCGTTTGAACTCAGCATGAACGGAACCGGGATTTCGGTGTGCTGGTAGGTGGTCCACATCCTCAGGAGTTCTCCCCTGTGCTGTATGTGGTCGCGGCTCGTGCTGCCTCCTCCGTAGATTCGTTCATCCTTTGTCAGTGGAATGCTTATGACGTTGCTTTTGTCCACGTCTCCGCTTTCCTGTTTGTCCTTTTCGGAGAATTTGCCGTTGTCGTCACCTATGATGCCGCCGTTGCTGGCAACGTTCATGTTGGAGAATCTGTCATTTATCACTTTTGCAAGACTGGAGCACAATTTGTCGGACGGCGTGACCATCCTGATGCCGCCAACAAGAGTCCTGCCGTCTTTGGAAAGGCATATGGAGCCATCCGATTTGCGTATGCCGAGGGACGACGCGCCTGTCTTTATGGTTACGACGCCCCCCTTGTCCTTCTTCGAGGATTCCGGGGACTCCCAATCCTTGCGGACTATTCCGTAGCGCTCCATAAGGGATTCCTCAAACTCCTTTGTGGGGGAGATGCGGATATGGTAGATGTTGTCGGAACAGGCTTCGGCTTTGATATACAGCCCGTTGCCTGTCTTGATTGTTGTGCTGCCGGCCGCGTTGCCGGAAAAGGCGGCGGCGAGCGCCGCAATAAGAATGGTTGTCAGTTTTTTCATTATAGTGTCTGTGGTTTTTTGCATAGTTAACAAATTTACAATAAATTTGCATAAGGACAAAACCAATCACATAATGAAACACAGAATCATTCTCGCAGCAGCGCTCCTGCTTTCAGCATTCACGGCAGGCGCCACGGTAATCAGACTCGACTCCAAGGACGGCCACAACGGTACTCAGGTGTGGGAAATGTGCAGGGACGGGGAAGACAACTGGATGCCGGCCATCGTGCCCGGCACGGTACTCAACTCGCTTGTGTACAACAAAGTCTATCCGGAGCCTTATTTCGGGATGAACAACAAACTGGAATCCAAGATGATTCCGGACCTCGCCGAGGCCGGAAGGGATTTCTACACCTACTGGTTCCGCACCGACGTGGAGATTCCCGGAGATTTTGAGGGACAGCAGATATGGCTTCATCCGGAAGGCATCAACTACCGTGCTGAAATATGGTTCAACGGCCGCCTGGTGAGCACGATGAACGGAATGTTCCGTGACGACCGCATCAACGTCACCGAATTTGCCAAGGTGGGCGGAGTCAACAAACTTGCAATAAAGGTTTTCCCCGTGGATGAGCCCGGCACTACTATGCCCAAGAAATGGGGCGCGGCCGGGGAATTCCAGAACGGCGGCAACGGCAACATCGGAGTCAACACCACTATGATTATGACGGTGGGCTGGGACTTCACCTTTATGGACGGTATCCGCGACCGCAACACCGGAATCTGGAAGAGCATATCGCTCTACACGACCGGTCCGGTTGCGCTCAGCGACGCATTCATCAGGTCGGACCTTGAAAAACCCGGGTATGACGTGGCGCACGAGACCATCTCCGTGGAAGTCCACAACAACGACGTGGTGCAGATGCGCCCGTACGAAGGAAAGATTGTGGCCGAGATTGTGGGGGAGGACATCAGGATTGAAAAGCCCTTCTCCCTCATTCAGGGCAATTCCGAGGTAATCAGTTTCACTCCCGACGAGTTCCCGGAACTTACAATAAGGAACCCCCGCCTCTGGTGGCCCGTCAACAAGGGACCCCAGAACCTTTACAGACTCAAACTGTCGGCCATCGTGGACGGAGCGGTCAGCGATTCCATCGAAACCCGGTTCGGCATCCGCGAGATAGTCACCGACAGAAACACTCCGGACCATTCCAAGGTGTTCTATGTCAACGGCAAACGTATCTTCATCCGTGGCAACAACTGGATTCCCGAAGCAATGCAGCGCACGGATGACGCGAGGATGGAGACGGAACTCAGATACACAAGGCAGTGCGGCATCAACCTCCTGCGCCAGTGGGGCGGAGGCATTGCCGAATCCGACAGATTCTTCGAACTGTGCGACGAGTACGGCATAATGGTATGGCAGGAGTTCTGGATGTCCGGCGATACCCGTATGCCCCGCGACCCCGGCATATATTTCGCCAACGTGGAATCCACGGTCAAGCGCATCCGCAACCATCCGTCCCTGGCATTCTACGTGGCCTCCAATGAAAGCACGGAGGTGCTGGGAATGAGGGACCTCATCAATCGTCTGGACAATACCCGCAACTATCAGATGCAGTCGGAATGTGACGGCATCCACGACGGAAGCCCCTACAAGCAGGTAAATCCGATGTATCATTACACCAATCAGGCATCCGACCGCGGCAGCCGCATAGACGGCTTCAATCCCGAATACGGCGCCCCGTCACTTCCTCTTCCCGAATCATTGCGTCTGATGATGGACGAGAAGGATCTCTGGCCCATCAATTATGACGTTTGGAGTTACCTGGACGGCAACGGTTTCCATATGATGAGGACGGATTACATCAAGATGGTTGACTGCTACGGCAAATCCTCTTCGATTGACGAGTTTGCCGGCAAGTCCCAGCTCCTGTCCGCTATGAACTCCAAGAGCATCTGGGAGTGCTGGAACGAGAACAAGCTCGACTATGGCGACAGGTTCTGTTCCGGACTTCTCTTCTGGTATCACAACTGCGCCAACCCTCAGGTGGCGGGACGTATGTGGGACTGGTATCTGGAGCCCACGGCATCTCTCTATCACACGATGCATTCTCTTGAGCCTCTCCACATCCAGTTCAACTATCTGAAGAATACCGTTTCAGTGGTGAATGACTACTATGAGGAGTTCAAAGGCTTCAAGGCGACGGCGCAGGTGTATGACATCGACAGCCGCAAGCTTTTCGAGAAGAGCGTGACCGTTGACCTTCCCGAGGACGGCGTTGCGAACGACGTACTCACCGTCGAGTTCCCGGAAGGCATTTCGCAGGTGCATTTCGTGAACCTGATTCTCAAGGATGCTTCCGGGAAAGTGGTCTCCACCAATTTCTACTGGCGTTCGAACGACAAGTTCTCCGGCAAACCCTGCATCGACGGCCCCTGCACCTCGGGATTCGATGACCTTTATTATATGAAGAAGGTGAAACTGCAGACCAAGGTGTCCTCCAAGTCATCTGACGGTCAGACAGTCTATACGGTACGGCTCAAGAACAACAGCGGCAGGATTTCTTTCTTCAACCGTGTGCAGCTCTACGGGGAGGACGGACAGCCTGTGAGGCCTTCCTTCTATTCCGACAACTTCGTGACCCTGATGCCCGGCGAGGCCAAGACCATCACAATCGAGACTGCCGCTCCGTGCAATGGAACGGTGAAAATAGGATCCGTGCTCAACGTCTTCAAGACCGAGCCGGAGAAATAGATGCCTGAACATCCGTCGTACAGGTAACTATGAAAAGACGGGTATCCATCAGAATCGGGGTCGTGGTCGTTTTTCTGACCGTGGCTTGTTCCCTGCCGCTTTATGCGGGGGATATGCTTTCTGTCAATGCAGGACGCAGGGTGCTTTTTGACACCCCGTTGCCTTCGATGCATGCCACCACTCCGCCTAATGGAACATACAACAATTATGAGTTGGGCTTTCCAAGTGTCCTGACAGCTTCGGATCCGGATCTGGGCATAATGCTTTACCGGCTCCGCAACAACATCTATACAGACAGGCATTTTGTGTTCATTGACGGGAAGGCGTTGATGACCAGTAAAAACTGGATACGTGACCACGTGCACGAGATGAAGGGCTTCTGCCATTGGGAATATGACCTGCACTCTTTTCTTGACTTCATCCTGGACACGCAGAGGGCGGATGGCTGTTATTACGAACTCATAAAGCAGATTGACGACAGGCACTGGTCGTACGTCGGCGAAAACTTCCGGGTGATGTACCCGGAAGACAATCTGGCGCTTGTGAGGCTGGAATTGGAGGCCGATATTGAATATCTTGTGGTGGAGGGTGCAATGTGCTGTTACAGGGTGACGGGCGATGACGAATGGCTGCGCAGAGTGCTTCCCAAACTGGAAAAGGGAATCGACTTCATCACTTCGAATCCTGTCTATTGGGACTCCGGACACGGACTTGTGAGGAGGGGATACACCATTGACACCTGGGACTTCACCTATATGCCGGACGCTCAGACCGACCGGCATTTTGAACCTGGAGTTACGCCGATGGCAATAATGCACGGAGACAATTCCGGGGTGTGGCAGGCGATGAAGCAGTTGGCTTGGATGAACCTGCGGCTCGGCAACGGGGTCAAGGCGGATGAGTGGGAGAGGCGTGCCGCTTCACTCAGGGACAATATCTTCAAATACCTCTGGAACGGAAGACATTTCGTTCATCAGCTGCCCTTGAATGTTCCTGAAGTGGATGGTAGGGAAAAAATAAGGCTTTCATTGTCGAACACTTATGATATTAATCGCGGGTTGACGGATTTGGCTCAGTCGCGCTCTATTATTGAGGAATATATGGCCCGAAGGGACACTACTTCCGCTTTCGCGGAATGGTTCACGATAGATCCGCCATACGACAGGTTCTTCATCTACAAATCCGGGAAATATGTCAACGGCGCAATCTCTCCATTTACTGCCGGAGAACTGGCCAAGGCCGCCTTCAACAACGGATATGAAGCTTACGGCTGGGACATTGTCCGGCGTTTCGCTCAGATGATGCAGCGCGACGGCACTGTGTATTTCCTCTATTCCCGTGAATCCGGGCTTTCCGAAGCGAAAGGTGCAGGACCCAGTGCTTGGGGGGCCGCCGCTGTGATGTCGGCTATAGATGAAGGACTGGCCGGAATCTGTAACGTGGGTTGCGGATACGATGAGATTCACTTCTGCCCGCGTTTCCCGGTCACTCATTACAGAGAGTTGAGGTATTTCACCGGCTACGAACTTTCCCACAAGCTGGTGGATGTCCGCTATGTGCTGAAGGACAATGGAATGAGGTATCTTGTGAAATCTCCTGCCCGAAAGATGAAATGCCACATTCTCCTCCCTGAGGGTAAAAAATGCACCGCTGTCTTCGTCAACGGCGGAGCGGTAGGCTACAGTGAAGTGAACGTGGCCTCAAGCCGCTATGTGGATTTTGACATCAATCCGGACGGTGTGGCCGACCTGGAAATACTTTTCTGACCGTTGCGCAAGTGTTGGAGTTGTACAGACGCGAATCATTTGCGTTTGTACGAAACGCGAGCCCCTTCGTCATTGCGGGCTTTTTTCCGTCAGTGCGGGGCTTCGGCAACAGGCCAATCCGAAATTGAATGTTCACACCAGAATGCCCCGGGCAGGTGTCGGTGACAAGGGAGTGTGGACAACCACACAAAGTTGATGGGGTTGTCCACGGGGCAAATCTCCAACTTGCTGGTTGTCAGTTATTAGCATTTTGCTAATGTGGACAACCCTATAGGGAAAAAGATGGTTGTCCACGTTTTGGGCATTCCAGACATTCTGATGCTTAAAAGATTACACGCTTAAACACATGATTTTGCAGGTGATCCGTCAAAACCTCAGTTATTTTAAAAAATGAACTATATTTGCGAAAACACTTCTGGAAAGAATATGGAAAAGAATCGCGAAGTTTGGGTTGATTGGATGAGGGTTGCCGCCTGTTTTCTGGTGATGGTGGTGCACAGTACCGAACCGTTTTACCTCGGTGGTGACGGGACTCTGGTGTTGACAAGGACGGATGCGCTCTGGGCGGCGCTGTTCGACAGTTTCGCCCGTGCCTGCGTGCCGGTGTTCGTGGTGGCGTCGAGTTACCTGCAGTTTCCAATACACTACGGCACGGGGGAGTTCTTCAGGAGAAGGGCCGTGAGAATACTGGTCCCGTTCGTGATTTGGACCGTGGTTTATGCGCTGGTATATGGAGAGCCGGTGCAGAACTTCAGGGAGCTGGTGCTGAATTTCAATTATGCTGCGGGCCATCTCTGGTTCGTGTATATGATTGTGGGGCTTTATCTGCTTATGCCGCTGTTGTCGCCGTGGGCCGAGAAAGTGGGCAGGAAGGAACTGCTGTGCTTTCTGATTTTGTGCTTCCTGACATCATTCATCCCCTTCATACGTGAGGCGGCCATAGGTGCGGATGCTGTGTGCGTGTACGGCCATGGCGGAATCCCTATGCAGGCTAAGTATCCACTTTGGGGCGAAGCAAGTTGGAACGAGTTCGGTGTTTTCTACTATCTCAGCGGATTCATCGGGTATCTGCTGCTGGGCCTGTATTTGAGGAAATTCGGGTCGGAGATGAGCTGGGGCAGGACTCTTGCGGTGGCGCTTCCGTGCTTTCTGGTCGGATTCGCAGTGTGCGTCGGCGGATTTGTGAGAAGGGTGATGGAGTCCTCCGGCGGCGTCTTCCCGACGGGTGGCGAATGTGCGGTGGCGGCCGTGTGGGAGACCCCCTGGTTCTACAATACGTTCAGTGTTGCATTGATGACGATAGGATGGGTGCTGCTGTTCAGGCGTTTCCACTGGGACGGACGATTCTTCCGGCGCATTGTGCTGCCCGTGTCGAAGGCAAGCTACGGAATGTACCTGTGTCATATGTTGGCACTGGGGCTGTATGCCGCGCTGTACAGAGGGACCTTTGGGATTGGAACCGAAGGAAGCCTTGGGATAATGACGACACCGGTGGAGATAATCCTCACCGCCGTCAGTTCCTTTGTCACTGTGGCGCTGGTCTGCGTGCTGGTCAGGAAGGTTCCCGTAGTGGGGAAATGGCTAATCGGCTGATTCCGGTAAATTACAGGACCTATTTCCGGCAGGTGATGTGGAAGCAATTCTGCTTGACCTCGTATTTGACGTAGATGTTGCCGGCTTCCTTCTCTGCCTTGAGAACCTCCGCGAGCGCTGTTTTCAGTTCCATCTCGGGAACAGTGCCTTTTTTCCTTCCGACTTTCTCGAATCGGACGCAGGCCAGGTCGAAGGTGGTGCCGAAGCAGTGGGATGAGTTGGCGCTGGCGTTGCCGTTGACCTTCCGGAGCTTCTTTACATCTTCCTGGGTGCGCAGAACCGAGGTTACGATGGGGCGGTACTGGGGCAGTTCCGCATTCTTGAGTTTGGCCTGGAACAACTCTCCTATGTTCTTGAGTTCCGCCGCCGCGCCCCGTGTGAGGTAGGGTACGGAATGGGTCAGGGGCTCCACGGTATATTCCCGGCAGGTTTCAATCGGTACAAGACCCCTCACGTTTATCTCGTCCCTGCATTCGGGGGGAGTAGGGATGCCGTACTGGCCGGCGGCCTCCATATGCTTGGCATTCAGGTCGTTGAACGTGCGTGAGTATCTGATGTTCTCCCCCTGGTAATGGTATTCCTTCGGCTCGTTCCCGCAGGCGGACAGGCTGCAGGCTATAATCAGAACGGCTACGGCTTTATTTTTCATAATCACTCGATTGGTTTGACGGGCATATCCCATCCCGTTACGGTTGAAATATAGGGGATTACGCAGCTTGCCACCTTTCTGTGACCGGAATAGTTCGGATGTCCGGAGGCCCCCATATCGGAAGTGACGTTATGAACGTCCTCCTGTATGCTGGTCCAGTGCACGTTGTCGAATCCGCAGGAGTTGACGGCTGCTTCCACGTAACAGTGCATCAGCGGATTGATTCTGGATGCAACGCACAGCACGGGGACATCATTGCCGTAATTGGCCCTCACCTTGCCTATCAGCTTGCGGTATCCTTCGTTCCACTTGCCGAGGGTAGGCTGCTTGCCTCTGGAGAAGTCGTTCGTTCCCAGATATATGACCACGATGTCCGGTTTGTCTTCAGCGGCTGAGGCATCCCACGCGAGTTCCTGGCGGTGGTTGTCGAAGACCTGGGAATACTTGTCAACCATAGTGCTCTCGGGGGAGCCGTCGTTGTAGTTGCGCACCACTCCGAGTCCGGAATGGCTCACCAGATTGATGTCGGCATCGAAATAGCGTCCGGCGATGGCGGCGTAGGTGAGGTTGCAGTTCTCTTCCTCCGGCCTGAAAGGCTCATTTGTGGATGCCGCCTCGGTGCCGAATCCGCAGGTGTAGGAGTCGCCGATGAATTCGATGTGCCGCGAATGCGGCTTTGAGGTTTCGAGGAATTGCCCGTCGGTTTCAAAACTCTCGATGGTGATGCACCCCTGTCCGCCTTCGGTACGTTTCTGTATGGTCACTTCGTGAACCCCCTTCTTCAGGCCGGAGCATATTGTGATTTCCTGTTTCCCCTCCTCTGTCTTGAAGCGGCTGTCCTCTGCGGGCACGGGAGCCTTGTCAACCCATACGTTGAACCAGTCCGCGCCTTCCTGGGTGCAGGACATCTTCAATTCCGTGCCTTTGAAACGGACAATCGTCACAATGCCGCTCCAATCGAAGCTGACGCTGCCGTTTTCCGCAAGAGTGCGGCCGATGTATGTGACCTTGCCGTCTCCGGCCGGTATGACCGCCGCGTAAGAGATGGCGGCTGTAAAAAGAAATGCAATAACCAGTAATCTTTTCATACGGTATCAGATGTTAAGAAATACAATTCCTGCCAGTACCAGGGTCAGGCCCAGCAGTTTACGGCCTGTAACGGGACGTTTTTCGACGTTCAGGAGCCCGAAATGGTCGATGAGCGCGCCGCTGACCAGCATTCCGAATATGTTGAGGATGGTCAGAAGTCCCACGCCTACGTAAGCCACAAGATAGGTTTGCCCGATGACGATGCACACGCCGATGAGCCCTCCCATCCAGTCCCTGGCGGGCCTGGCGGCAGTAAGCACCTTGCCGATGAAGGGCCTGTGCGCTCCGGACAGGGCCATTATGAGCAGAAGCAGCACCGCACCGCTGGCGAATGAATACAGGGATGCCTGAAGCGGGGAGCCCAAGCCTGTGCCGAGGCGCGAATTCATTGCCGGCTGCATTGCCAGAGCCGCTCCGGCCACAACTCCCAGCGCCTGCCATCCGAAGGCTTTGCCGGGGCGTGATGAGTCACCTTTCTTGACGACGGCAAAGAACACTCCGGCAACAATCAGCAGGAATCCGACGGCCCGCATTATGGAAAAAGGCCTGACGTCGGTGTCGAACAGACCGAAGGCATCAATCACAAATCCGGCGGTCACCTGCCCCGCAAGAGGCATAATCACGGTGTGGATGCTTCCCAGCCGGGGCAGCAGCAGAATGTTGACTGTGATGCCGAACACGCCCGCCGCACCTCCCAGCCAGGCCCACCAGGGGAGGCCCCGGACTGCGGCGGAAAAGAACGTCAGCCCGTGTTCTGCAATCAGGACAACCAGCAGCAGGGTGGCGGTGCCGCTCAGGAAGCTGTACAACGACGCGCCTACGGGAGACCCTATGGGCTTTGAGGCTTCGGTATTGATGGAAGTCTGGACCGGGGCGACGAAGCCGAGGAGAAAGATGATGGCGATGTAGAGGAAATACATTCTCTATTTGAGCGCCCAGTGGGCTATGTCGTTGCGGAAAAAGAGATTGTCACATTTTATGCTGCCGACGCATCCGTAGGCGGCTGTTCTGGCCTTTTCAAGGGATGAGGCCCTGGCGACGCACATAAGCACGCGTCCGCCGGCAGTCATCAGCCCTCCGTCCTTGAGTGCCGTGCCCATATGATAAACCGATGTGCCGGCAGGACTCTCCCCGATTTCGATACCGGCACCCTTTTCATAATGGCCGGGATAGCCTTTGGAAGCCAGCACCACGCCCATCGTGACGTCCGTGGACCATTTCAGGGGAGCGGGTTCCGCGCTGCCGGGGCAAACTGCGTTCGATGCGACGGCGTTGAAAATGTCGAAGATGTCGGAATCCAGCAGAGGCAGCACAACCTCCGTTTCGGGGTCACCGAACCTGGCATTGAACTCAATCACTCTGATGCCCTGCCGCGTTTTCATCAGTCCTCCGTACAGCACGCCCGAGAGAGGGCAGCCTTCCGCCGCCATAGCGTGAGCGGCCTTGCGCAGGATGTTGTCGAGGGCGAATTTTTCGTCTTCTTCAGTTATGAAAGGGAGTTGCGTGTAGGCTCCCATACCCCCGGTGTTGGGCCCCTTGTCACCGTCGAAGGCGCGCTTGTGATCCTGTGAAAGAGGCATAGGGTACACTTTTTCGCCATCCACAAAGGCCATGAACGAGAACTCGGGCCCTTCGAGCCAGTCCTCCACCACAACCTTGCCCTTGCCGAACGAGGCATCCAGAAGCATATCCTTGAGGGCGGCTTCGGCTTCACTCCTGTCGGCGGCAATCACCACACCCTTGCCTGCGGCCAGCCCGTCGTATTTCAGGACGGCAGGGAAGGGACGCGAGCACACATAGTCGAGAGCTTCCCGATAGTCCGTGAAGCTTCTGTAGGATGCTGTGGGGATGTCATATCTGCTCATCAGAACCTTGGCGAACTCCTTGCTGCTCTCGATTCTGGTGGCGGCCTTCGTATGTCCGAAAATCCTGAGTCCGGCGGCACGGAAGGCATCCACTATGCCCGCCGCAAGTGCCGCTTCGGGGCCTACTACCGTGAGGTCTATGCCCTTTTTCCTGGCGAACTCCAGAAGTCTGTCAACTTCGGTATCCTTGATGGGAACGCATTCCGCCAGACCGGCGATGCCCGCATTTCCCGGGGCGCAGAAAATCCTGCCTACCTGCGGTGAACGGCTCAGCGCATCCACAATGGCGTGTTCTCGGCCGCCTCCGCCTACTACGAGTACTTTCATATCCGTTACTTTTTCGTACAAACGCGAATCATTCGCGTCTGTACTAATGTTTGAAATGTCTTACTCCGGTGAATACCATAGTGATGCCGAGTTCGTCGGCTTTCTGTACGGACTCCTCGTCACGGATGCTTCCGCCGGGCTGCACTATGGCCGTCACGCCGTATTTGGCGGCAAGTTCCACCGTGTCTCCGAACGGCAGGAATCCGTCAGAGGCGAGAATGAGCCCCCCGGTGAAACCGGCGGCCTGTGCCTCCTTGAGGGCGATTTCCGCGGAACCCACACGGTTGGTCTGGCCTGCGCCTATTCCTATGGTGTGGTTGTCGCGCACTACGGCGATGGCGTTGGATTTGACGTGCTTCACTATCTTCCAACCGAAGTTGAGGTCTTCCAGCTGGGATGCCGTGGGCTTGACGGCGGTAACGCACATTTCCGGCCTGACTTCCTCAATTTGAGTGTCCAGCTGCTGGACGAGCATTCCGCCGTTGACGCTGATGTACTGGGGGACGGGAGCCTCGGATTTGGTCATATCCACTTCGAGGACGCGGAGGTTCTTCTTGGCTGAAAGAATTTCCAGAGCCTCCGGGGTGTAGGAAGGGGCTATCACAATCTCAAGGAAAATGGGCTTCATTCCCTCCGCCACCTCGGCCGTAAGCGTGCGGTTCACGGCAACGATGCCTCCGTAGATGCTCACTTTGTCGGCTTCGTATGCCTCCTGCCAGGCCTGCTCTATGGTTTTGCCTATGGCGGCGCCGCAGGGGTTCATATGCTTGAGGGCTACGCAGAACGGCCCGTCGAAGTCGCGGACTATGTTAAGGGCGGCGTTTGCATCCTGGATATTGTTGTAGCTGAGTTCCTTGCCCTGAATCTGCCTGGCGAATGCAAGGGAGAAGGGGGCCTTGTCCATAGCGGCGAAGAACTTCGCGCTCTGGTGGGGGTTCTCTCCGTAGCGCAGTCCCTGCTTGAGGTCATACTCCAGGAAAAGTTTCTCGTTGAGTCCGGCCTTGCCGCGCATATATCCGGCAATCATCATATCGTACTCGGCAGTATGCGTATATGCCTTGGCGCTCAGTTTGAGGCGTGTTTCGTCAGATGTCCATCCGTTCTCGCGCAGTTCCGCAAGCACGGTCCCGTAGTCGGCGGGGTCGCATACTATGTTGACGTCCTTCCAGTTCTTGGCGGCGCTGCGGACCATGGACGGACCGCCTATGTCGATGTTCTCTATGGCATCCTCCATAGTCACGTCCGGTTTCGCGATTGTCTGTTTGAAGGGGTAGAGGTTAACGCATACCAGCTCTATCGTCTCGATGCCGTTCTCCTTGAGTGTCGCCATATGCTCGGGTATGTCGCGTCTGGCAAGAATGCCTCCGTGCACTTTGGGATGCAGTGTCTTCACCCTGCCGTCGCAAATCTCCGGAAAACCCGTCACCTCGCTGATGCCTATGGTGCGTACCCCGTTGTCCTCCAGGAGTTTCTGCGTGCCTCCGGTGGCTATTATTTCCCAATCCAGAGCCTGAAGACCCTTTACGAAGTCCACGAGGCCGGTTTTGTCGCTGACGCTGACCAATGCTCTTTTCTTTTTCATTTATTGATGATTGCGTTTATTGTTTCCACGTATAACTGATGCTCTATTTTCTGTCCTATGCGGTGCACCTCTTCGGGGTCGCAGCCGTCATAGTCGAATGAACGCTGGGCGATGATTCTGCCTCCGTCGAGGGATTCGTCAACCCAGTGTATGGTGATGCCAAATACCTTGACGCCGTATTCCACGGCCTGCTCCACGGCGTGCGCACCCTTGAAGGCGGGCAGCAGTGAAGGGTGGATATTGATGATGCGTCCTCCGTATCGGGAGAGAAGTTCATCCCCGATGATGCGCATATATCCGGCCAGACAGACCAGATCTATGCCGATGGCATCCATCCTGTCGGCTATGATTCTTTCGAAATCAGCCTTGCAGGAGAAATCCTTCGGGGAGAATACATAAATGGGAGTGCCGAACTTCGAGGCGCGCTCCAGAACGAATGCCCCCGGCTTGTCGCATACGAGCAGCGCGACTTCGGCATTGATGCGTCCGTCGGCGCAGGCCGCCGCTATGGCTTCGTAGTTGGAGCCGCTTCCGCTCGCGAAAACTGCCAGTTTCTTCATTGCATTATGATGTTAACGCCCGGAGTGCCGGTGATGCGCCCTATGACTGAGGCTTTCTCGCCGTATTTCTCAAGAATGCCGACAGCCTTGTCCGCTTCGTCCGCGCGCAGGGCCAGCACCATCCCTATGCCCATATTGAAGATGTTGAACATCTCGCGGTGGGGGATGGCTCCCCATTTTTCAAGGCACCTGAATACTGGCAGAATCTCCCAGGAGCCTTCCTTGATTTCGATTCCCTGGCCGGGCCTGAGGATTCTGGGGATGTTCTCGTCGAAGCCGCCTCCCGTGATGTGGGCAACTCCGTGCACGTCGCAGTTGCGAATCACGTCCAGAACCTGTTTCACATATATTCTCGTGGGAGTAAGAAGCACGTCTCCGAGTTTGCGGCCGCCGAATTCGGGGATGCTGTCCTGATATGACAGCCCGGCATCGGCAACGACCTTGCGCACCAGGCTGAAACCGTTGGAATGGACTCCGGTGGAAGCTATGCCGACGAGCACGTCCCCTTCGGAAACCTTGCTGCCGTCGATGAGTCTGGATTTCTCCACGACCCCCGTGGTATAGCCCGCGATGTCATATTCGCCGCCTTCGTACATTCCCGGCATTTCCGCGGTCTCGCCGCCGACCAGGGCGCAGCCCGCCTGACGGCATCCTTCCGCCACTCCGGCCACTATCGCTTCAATCTTTGCAGGCTCATTGTGGCCCACTGCGACGTAGTCCAGGAAAATGAGGGGCTCCGCCCCCTGGGCCAGCACGTCATTGACGCACATTGCGACGGCGTCGATACCTACGGTGTCGTGCTTGTCCATCGCAAACGCGATTTTCAGTTTGGTGCCTACACCGTCAGTCCCGCTGACAAGTATCGGTTCCCTGATGCCGAGCGACGCGAGGTCGAACATTCCTCCGAATGACCCGATGCCTCCCATCGATCCCGGCCTTTGGGTGGAGGCCACGTGTTTCTTGATACGGCTGACGACTTCGTAGCCGGCTTCGAGATTGACTCCCGCTTTTTCGTAACTTATTGCCATATTCTAAACGTTTTCGTATTCGTAAAGTGATGTGGGGTATTCGCCGTTGAAGCAGGCCATGCATAGGTCGGAACAACCTTTTGTGGATGCCACACAGGCATCGCAGGAGGCGTATCCGAGCGAATCGGCCTCAATCATCCTGCAGGCTTCCTCAAGATTGCGGTCGGCGCAGAGCAGTTCTTCCCGCGTGGATGTATCGACCCCGTAGTAGCAGGGGTGCTTCATCATAGGGCTCGCAATCCTCACGTGAACTTCGGCGGCACCTGCGGCACGCAGCAGTTTGACTATCTTCAGGCAGGTGGTGCCGCGCACGATGGAATCATCCACCAGAACCAGACGCTTGCCGTTCACCACACTCCTGACAGCCGACAGTTTCATCTGCACGCTTCTCTCTCTCATTGCCTGGGACGGCTGGATGAAGGTGCGGGCGATATACCTGTTCTTGATGAGCCCGGTTTCATAGGGGATTCCGCTCTGCTCGGCATAACCGATGGCGGCGCTGAGGCCGGAATCGGGCACGCCCACCACGATATCCGCTTCCGCCGGGCACTCCATAGCGAGACGGCGTCCCACATCCTTGCGGAAATTGTGGACGTTGCATCCATCTATGTCGCTGTCCGGGCGGGCGATGTAGATGTACTCCATAGCGCAGACCTTGCGCTTGCGGAAATTGGAATATCTGCTGCTCCGTACCCCGTGCGCATCGAGGGTGACCACCTCTCCAGGCTCCACGTCCCTGACGAATTCCGCCCCTATGAGCTGGAAGGCACAGGTCTCGCTGCTCACAACCCATCCGTCGTCAAGCTTGCCGATGGCCAGAGGCTTTATGCCGTATTTGTCGCGTATGGCGTATATCCTGTTCTTTGTCAAAATAAGGAAGGCAAACCCTCCTTCCATCATATTGAGGGCATTCTTGATGCGGACGATTCTGTCCTCGCGCCCCTCTTTCTTGATGAGGTTGGCCAGAATCTCGCTGTCCGTATTTGTGTGGAAGAAACTGCCCTTGTCTTCCAGATAGTCTATTAGCTCTTCCGCGTTGATGAGGTTGCCTTCCCCCGCAATGGCGATGTCTCCCGTCTTGTGATGGAAGCAGAGGGGCTGCACGTTGTCCAGACCACCCCTGGCGACGTTGGCATACTGAGTGCTCCCGATGCCGATGCTGCCAGATATTTCAGTTACCCTGCCTTGTGACAGCACCTCTCCGGCAAGGCCGAGACCCCGGTGGTTGCGGCATTTCCCGCTGTCATCGAAAATCGCCACCCCGGCACCTTCCTGCCCTCTGTGCTGCAGGGCGTGAAGCCCGAAATAAATGACCTGTGAGGCGTTCTGCACGCCATATACTCCGAAAACGCTCATACTTCAGCAACTTTAACCAGTCTGTCCATCACTTCCTTGTATGTGACCGTGACGTCACTCATATCGTGGCGGAAACGGTCCTTGTCCAGAATTCTGCCGTCCGACTCGTCCCAGAGGCGGCAGTTGTCGGGGCTTATCTCGTCCGCCAGGATTATCCTGCCGTCGGCGGTTCTGCCGAAGCGGAGCTTGATGTCCACAAGTTCTATTCCAGCCTTGTGGAAAAGGTCCTTCACCACGTCATTCACCCTTTTCGACATATCCTTCATCATCTCCAGTTCCTCGTATGTGGCAAGTCCGAGGGCAACGACGTGATGTTCGTTGATCATGGGCTTGCCCAGTTCGCTGCATCTGTAGCGGAATTCGAATATCGTGTTGGGAATGCTTGTGCCTTCATTCACCCCGAGCATTATGGCCGTCGAACCCGCCAGCCTGTTCCTTATCACAATCTGGAAGGGGAGGGGGGAGACCTTGATGCATTTCATATCCCTGGGGCCTTCGACTTCGAGGAAATGGTTGGGGATGCCGGCATCCGCAAGAGTCTTGAATATTATGGACGAGATTCTGTTGCAGCAGATGCCCTTTTCCTTGATTCTGGCCCTCTTTATGCCTCCGAACGCAGTTGCCTGGTCGTTGAAGTGCATTATGATGACACCCTTGGTATCGGTGCTTACTATATCTTTTCCTGCCATTATTTCTTGTCTGTAAAATATTTCACTGCATTCTCGAAGATAGGTTGGTACATATCCTCCTGAATGTTCTTGAACAAGCCTTCCTCGTAGCGCTCGCTATGCCCCATCTTGCCCAGAATCTGTCCGTCGGGACTGATGATTCCCTCAATGGCGTATGAAGAACCGTTGGGGTTGAAAGGCGATTCCATTGTGGGTTCCTCGCTCACCGGGTTGACGTACTGGAATGCGACCTGTCCGTTCCGGAACAGCTCCGCCGCAAGCTCGGGACTGACGACGAACTTGCCTTCACCGTGGCTGACAGCGATGGTGTGCAGGTCTCCCACGGACATTCCGGCCAGCCAGGGGGATGCAGTCGTTGCAACTCTGGTGGTGACCATCTGCGATATGTGGCGGTTGATGTCGTTGCGGAACAGTGTGGGGGACTCTCTGGTGACCATACCGAGGCGCCCGTAGGGCAGAAGCCCGCTCTTCACCAGAGCCTGGAATCCGTTGCAGATGCCCAGAATGAGCCCTCCACGGTCCAGAAGAGCGTGGATGGAGTCGGCGATGGCCTTGTTGTTCAGTACGTTGGCTATGAATTTGCCGCTGCCGTCAGGCTCGTCTCCGGAAGAGAATCCGCCGCTGAGGGCGAGAATCTGACACTTGTCGATACTCTCCTTCATCCGGGCGATGGATTCAAGAACGTCCTTGCCGCTGAGATTGCGGAACACTCCGAACTCCGTGTCGGCTCCGGCCTTCCTGAACGCCTTTGCCGTGTCGTAGTCGCAGTTGGTGCCGGGGAACACGGGGAGATACACAAGGGGCTTTCCGCATTTTGCGGCCGCTTTCCTCCTGCATCCGGAAGTCTTGCCACCGGGCTGGCTTACCATTGCCGGGGCTCCTTCGGGAAGAGCTACGTGGTCCGGATACACCGATGCGTACCTTCCGCTCCAGGCATCCTTCAACTCATCCAGAGAAACGGACTCGCCGTTGATGTGCAGTCTGCCGTCCTCCCCGTCCGTGACTTCTCCGAGCGGAAGAGCCGTGGGGAAATCGAGGACTCCGGCCGTTTCAACTATGACCGAGCCGTACGAAAGGTCGAAGAGGTCGGCTTCGGGCAGTTCCACACGGACTCCGAAAGCATTGCCGAAAGCCATCTTGGCAAGACCTTCGGCCACGCCGCCGAATCCGACGGCCCAGGCGGACACTATCTCTCCGGAGTCAATCTTCGCGTGTATGAAATCCCAGTTGGCCTTCAGCTGCTCCGTGTCCGGCATTCTGTTCGGAAGGGGAGTATGCTTGACAAGGTATAACCTGTGACCGTCCCATTTCAGCTCCGGCGATATTACGTTGGCTGTCCTGACGGTATTGATGCCGAATGCAATGAGGGTAGGAGGCACGCTGATGTCCTCGAAAGTTCCGCTCATCGAGTCCTTGCCCCCTATGGAAGGAAGGCCGAAGGCGGTCTGCATCTTCAGGGCTCCGAGCAATGCCGACAGAGGCTTTCCCCAGCTGTGAGGGTCGTGTGTCATTCTCTCGAAATATTCCTGGTAGGAGAATCTCATCCCTCTCCAGTCGCCGCCGGCCGCCACAACCTTTGAGCAGGCTTCCACTACGGCATAGGCCGCACCGTGGTAAGGACTCCAGCTGCTGAGGTACGGATTGAAGCCGAAAGCCATCATACTGGCAGTGCCGGTGAATCCGTCAACGGGGAGCTTCTGCACCGAAACCTGCGTCTCCGTGGACTGGAGCATACCTCCGAAAGGCATAAGCACCGTGGAGCGTCCTATGGTGGAGTCGAACATTTCGATTAGTCCCTTCTGGGATGCGACGTTGGGTGAAGACAGGACGGAACGCATCTTTTCCTTCAGGTCCTTGCCTTCCGGGTTGCCTGTGAAGGGATTTCTGTCCTCCACGGCGTTCACGGTGGCTTTGGAGTAGTGCTTTGCGCCCGCACTGTCGATGAACTCGCGGCTGAGGTCTGCCACAAGCGCACCGTTGCTGTACATTCTCATACGTCCGCTGCCGGTAACGTCTGCAACGTGTGTTACTTCCACGTTCTCGCTGGCACAGAAGGCCTTGAAAGCATCGGTGTCGCGGGCTTCCACCACCACGGCCATACGTTCCTGCGATTCGCTGATGGCCAGTTCAGTGACGTTGAGGCCGTCATACTTGGCCGGGACCCGGTCGAGGTAGATGTCCAGCCCGTCGGAAAGTTCTCCGATGGCGACGCTCACTCCACCCGCTCCGAAGTCGTTGGATTTCTTGATGAGTCTGGTGACCTCGGGGCGGCGGAACAGCCTCTGGAGCTTGCGCTCTTCGGGAGCGTTGCCCTTCTGGACCTCGCTTCCGCAGGTTTCGAGGGATGCTTCCGTATGTTCCTTGGACGAACCGGTGGCACCGCCTATGCCGTCACGTCCCGTGCGCCCTCCGAGAAGGAGAATGACGTCTCCGGGTGCAGGGCTTTCCCTGCGTACGTTGTCGGCCTTCACCGCACCCACGACGGCTCCGACTTCAAGCCTCTTGGCCACATAGCCGGGATGGAAGATTTCGCGGACGTGCGTGGTGGCAAGTCCTATCTGGTTGCCGTAACTGGAATATCCTCCGGCGGCCTTTCTGGTAATCACTTTCTGGGGGAGTTTCCCGGGGATGGTCTCCGGCACGGGCTTGCAGATGTCGCCGGCACCGGTGACGCGCATTGCCTGATAGACGTATGAACGTCCGGAAAGAGGGTCGCGTATCGCACCTCCGAGGCAGGTCGCCGCGCCTCCGAAAGGCTCTATTTCGGTAGGATGGTTGTGTGTCTCGTTCTTGAACTGCAGAAGCCATTTTTCATCCCGTCCGTCAACGTCCACATTGACGAAAATGCTGCACGCATTGTTCTCCTCGCTCTGTTCCAGGTCGTCCAGCAGGCCCTTGCTTCGAAGGTAGCGGGCTCCTATCGTGGCGAGTTCCATAAGGCAGAGGCTCTTGCCCTCGCGTCCGAGTTCGCGGCGTATGTCGTGGAAGCGTCCGAGTTCGTTCTCTATTTCTTCCCTTATGAAGGAGTCGTCAACGGTGATTTCCGTGAGTTCGGTGGTGAAGGTGGTGTGGCGGCAATGGTCGCTCCAGTAGGTGTCGAGTATCCTCAGTTCCGTTTCCGTGGGATTCCGTTTCTCTGCCGTGAAATACTTCACGACTTCCCGCAGGTCGTCCGAGTTCATCGCCAGTCCCCATTCCCTGCAGAAAGCCTCGAAACTGTCTTCCTTCATTTCCGTGAAACCTTCGAGGGAAGCGAGAGGCTTGACGTCGGCGTTCTCCTTCAGATTGAGTTTGGAGAGGTCTTTCTCGCGCGATTCCACGGCGTTTATGCAGTAATGGCGTATGGCCGCCAGATCGCTGTCGCTCAGGCTGTCGTCAAACACATAGAGTCTGGAACTGCGTATGCGCACATCGGCTTCGGGGTCGATAAGGTGGACGCAATCTACCGCCGAGGAGGCTCTTTGGTCAAATTGGCCGGGGATATACTCCACGGCAAGATATTTCTTTCCGTCCAGAGGGAAGGAATCGCTGACGCTGTCCGTCACTGTCTCTCCGAAAACGGAGTAACGGCATTTCTCCAGCAGTTCCGGGCTGAATCCCGCGAGGTCATAGACGTTCAGAAGTCTGAGCTCACGGATGTTCAGACGGAGGTTCTCGTTGAGTTCGCCGCGCAAACTCTCCGCCTCCACCCTGAATCCTTCATTTTTCTCAACAAAAATTCGGGTAATATTGTTCATTCGGCACTAGATTTCGGTTTTCTCTATCGCTTCTGTCTGTTTCCTGCGGAAATCGGCGAGTTTGGCCTCGATGCCCTTGTCGCGCACGGAAAGGATTGAAAGCGCAAGCAGGGCCGCGTTCTTGGCTCCGTTGACGGCAACCGTGGCGACGGGGATTCCGGAGGGCATCTGAACCATCGAGAGGAGGGCGTCCATACCTCCGAAGGCCTTGCCGCAGATGGGAACCCCGATGACGGGGATGGTGGTGTATGCCGCCGTGACTCCGGGAAGATGTGCCGCTCCGCCGGCTCCGGCCACAATCACGTCTATGCCGCGTTCACGGGCTGTCCCGGCCCATTCAGCAAGCAGGGCGGGGGCGCGGTGTGCGCTTATCACCTTCTTTTCGTATTCCACGCCGAACTGGTCCAGAACGGCGAAAGCGGCCGACATGACTTCCAAGTCACTTGTCGACCCCATTATTATTCCGATTTTCATGGCTCTATGCAAAGAAAAGTTTGGAAAGGGTCATCGGGTCGATGTATTTGCCGTCCTTATAGACGCGCATATTGCCGGATGCGATTTCGTCGATAAGCATTACTTTTCCGTCGGGAGCGTAACCGAATTCGAATTTGATGTCATAAAGGTCAAGTCCCTTTGCCTTGAGGTCGTCAGCCACGATTTTGGTGATTTGCTGTGTCTGGGACTTGATGTCGTCATACTGTTCCGCCGTCATCACGCCGAGCGCCACCAGAGCGTCCTTCGTGACGAGGGGATCTCCTTTCTCGTCGTTCTTGAAAGTGGTCTCGACGTATGCGGGAAGGTCCGCGCCTTCCTCAATGTATTCGCCGTAGCGCCTGATGAAACTGCCCACTGCCTTGTAGCGGCATATCACTTCCAGTCCGTGACCGAACACCTTTGCCCTGAGGACTTCCATCGTGGTGTCCTTGAGGTTTGCGTTCACGTAGTGGGTTCTGATGCCGGCCGCATTGATTTTCTCGAAGAAATAGACGGACATACGGAGGTTCACGTCACCTACGCCTTCGATTGTAAGGCCCACGGAGTTTTCACCCGGATCGAACACGCCGTCCTTTCCGGTGCAGTCATCTTTGAATTTCAGCAGACAGTTGCCGTTTTCAAGAGCATAAACGTTTTTGGTTTTACCTGTGTAAAGGAGTTCCATATATGTTGATGTTAAAAATGAAGAACAAAATTACCTTTTCCCCTCCACAATAGAAAATAAAGTTATCAACATCCGGGTGTTGATATTTTTCCGTGCGGGAAAGTGGCTTAATATTTTGAACGGAATGATTTATTGCTTATTTTTGTTACCCGATGAAAAACAGAACTTCATACGGGACACATATTTCAGAGAGCGGGACAGACATTGTTGTTTGTCCCGCTTTTTGTGACGTGCACGTTCATTTCAGGGAGCCCGGCAGACCGGACAAGGAGACGATTCTGACGGGATGCCGCGCCGCCGCCGCCGGAGGATACACGGCTGTATGCCCTATGCCCAACCTCGATCCGGCTCCGGACAGCCTTGCGACTCTCGGCGTGCAGCTTGACATAATCGAAAGGGATGCCTTCATAGACGTGCGGCCCTATGCCACAATCACTATGGGCAGGGAAGGAACGGTGCCCGTTGACATACGTTCCCTGAAAAATTCGGTTGCCGCCTTCTCCGACGACGGCAGCGGCGTGCAGGACGACTCCGTGATGCTCAGGGCGATGGAGATTGCGGCGGCCGAGGGCTGCATCATTGCGGCCCACTGCGAAGACAGGCGCTTCGGCACCTTGCCGGAAGGGGAGTGGCGTCAGTTGGAGAGGGACTTGAAATTGGCGGAAAAGGCGGGATGCAAGTACCACGTGTGCCATATTTCCACAAAAGAGAGTGTTGACCTCATCAGGCGGGCGAAAGACCGTGGTGTGGACGTGAGTTGCGAGACAGCCCCGCACTACGTTGTTCTGAGTGAAGAGGACAGAACGGACGAAGGGCGCTTCAAGATGAACCCTCCCCTGAGGACGGCGGCGGACCGTGACGCCATCCTGGAAGGGCTGCTTGACGGCACCATAGATATGATAGCCACCGATCACGCGCCTCACACGGAGGAGGAGAAATCCCGTGGTTTCGAAGGCAGCGCCTTCGGCATCGTAGGGCTGGAAACTGCCTTCCCGGTGCTCTACACCGCTCTGGTGCGGGGCGGCGTAATGAGTCTTGAGAAACTTGTCGCGTTTATGGGCACGGCTCCCCGGCGCAGGTTCGGCATAGACCCGGACACGGAGGACTATGCCGTCTTCGACATAGCGTCACCTTACAGGATAGACAGCGGAACCTTCCTGTCGAAGGGCAGGAGCACTCCGTTCGAAGGTATGGAGGTTTACGGACGTTGCCTCAAAACCGTCCATAATGGAAAAACAGTGTATGAAGCAGGGAATTTATAGGATTCTGAAAAACGAAGAGGCGGCTCCCGGTATGTACAGGATGCTGCTTCAGGGGGATACGTCGGCGTTCCGGCGCGGCGGCCAGTTCGTCGATATAGCCGTCAACGGCTTTTTCCTTCGCCGCCCCATCGCCGTCAGGGAATGGGACAGCGGGTCTTTCGACATTTTTTATAAGGTGATTGGAAAGGGAACGGCGGAGCTCTGCCGTATGGAGTGCGGGAGCACTCTCGACGTGCTTACCGGTCTGGGCAACGGCTTCGACCCCGGCCGATGCGTCAGATCCGCCCTCGTGGTCTGCGGCGGAATAGGCTCGTCGCCGGCCTTCTCCCTTGTGAAGGAACTCGTCGCGGAAGGGAAGAAAGTGACGGTCATCCTCGGTTTCAACAAGGCCGCCGAAGTGGTCCTGTTCGACGAATACCGCCGTCTCGGGGTTGACCTGCACCTTGTGACTCTTGACGGCTCGGCCGGTCTCAAGGGGCTGGTGACGGATGCCATACGCGAACTGAACCCGGAATACGACTATTTCTACACCTGCGGCCCCAAAGTTATGATGAAGGCTGTATGTGAACTGCTGGACGGCCCCGGTGAGGCGAGCCTTGAAGAAAGGATGGGCTGCGGCTGCGGAATATGCTACGGCTGCACCTGCCACACCGTGTCCGGCCCGAAGCGTGTGTGCGCGGACGGCCCGGTTTTCAAAAAGGAGGAGATAATATGGTAACGGAAGTCAATCTGTGCGGAGTGAGTCTGAAGAATCCCGTCGTGCCAGCAAGCGGCACGTTCGGATTCGGGCTGGAAATGGCTCCGGTCTATGACATAAATGTGCTTGGAGGAATAAGCCTGAAGGGAACGACGCGTGAAGCGCGTTTCGGCAACGAATGCCCCAGAATAGCGGAATGCCCTGACGGGATGATAAATTCCGTAGGCCTTCAGAACCCCGGAATCGACGTGCTGGTAGGGAAGAAACTCCCGGCGCTGCGCGAAGTCTTCGGCGGAGCGGTGATAGCCAACATAAGCGGCTTTTCCATCGATGAATACGTGGAGTGCTGCGCCAGGGCCGCAGAAGCGCCCGAAACCGACATCATAGAGGTGAACGTGTCCTGCCCCAACGTGCACGGCGGCGGAATGGCGTTCGGCACCTCGGCCGGGGCGGTCTCGGAAGTGACCTCCGCAGTGAAGGGGGTGTGCGGCGGCAAACCCGTTTTCATCAAGCTGAGCCCCAACGTGACCGACATCACCGAAATGGCCCGGGCCTGCGAGGATGCGGGGGCGGACGGAGTCACGCTCATCAATACCATACTCGGAATGCGCATAGACATCAGGACCCGCAAGCCCGTGGTGGCCAACCGTTACGGCGGCTTCAGCGGCAGGGCGGTCTTTCCCGTTGCACTGAGGATGGTCAATCAGGTGCGCCACGCCTGCTCGCTGCCGATAATGGGCTGCGGCGGAGTGAGTTGCGCCGAAGACGTGCTGGAAATGATGATGGCCGGCGCCACGGCAGTGCAGGTGGGGGCCGAAAATCTCCGCAACCCCTTTGTATGCAAGGAGATAGTGGAGAATCTGCCGGACGCGATGTCCCGGCTCGGGATAGAAGATATCAATTCAATAATAGGAATAGTATGAGAGATGTAATTGTGGCCTGCGATTTCGGAAGCGCGGCCGAGGCTCTTGCCTTTCTGGACAAGTTCGCCGGATGCGAACGCAAGCCTTTCGTGAAAATCGGGATGGAACTGTTCTACGGAGCGGGTCCCGACATAGTCCGCGAGATAAAGCGGCGCGGTCACAGGATTTTCCTCGACCTCAAGCTGCACGACATCCCCAACACCGTCAGGAAGACTATGAAAGTGCTGTCTTCCCTCGACGTGGATATGACCAACGTCCACGCTGCGGGTACGGTGGAGATGATGAAGGCCGCCCTTGAAGGCCTTACCCGCCCGGACGGGACGAGGCCGCTGCTGATAGCGGTCACGCAGCTGACCTCCACCAGCGAGGAGAGGATGAAGACCGACCTCCTCATAGATGTTCCCATTGCCGACGTCATCGCCCACTATGCATCCAATGCCTGCGCGGCTGGGCTTGACGGAGTGGTATGCTCGCCCCTGGAGGCATCCGTGGTGAAGGCGAAGTGCGGCTCCGGATTCCTGGCCGTCACTCCGGGCATCCGTTTTGCCGATGCCGCCGCAGATGACCAGGTGCGCATCACCACACCCGCCAGGGCCCGCGAAATAGGGTCTGACTTCATTGTGGTGGGCCGTCCCATTACGGCCGCACCGGATCCCGTGGCCGCATACCTCAGATGTGTTGAAGAATTCATTTAAAAAATATGGAAAAGAAAATAGCCGGACAACTGCTGGGCATCAAGGCAGTTTTTCTCAGACCGGAAGAACCGTTCACCTGGGCCAGCGGTATCAAGAGCCCTATCTATTGTGACAACAGACTCATTCTTTCCGCACCCGAAGCAAGGACTGTCGTGGAGCAGGCCATCGCGGACAAGGTGAAGGAGAAATACCCCGAGGCAGAGATGCTTATGGGTACCAGCACCGCCGGGATAGCCCACGCCGCCATTGCCGCATCCATTCTCGGACTCCCAATGGGTTATGTCCGCGGCGAAGCCAAGACCCACGGCCGCAACAACAGAATCGAAGGACGGATGGAACCGGGGACGAAAGTGGTGGTGATAGAAGACCTCATCAGCACCGGAGGCAGCGCGATTGAGGTGGTGGAAGCCCTGCGCGAAGCCGGAGCCGAGGTTCTGGGCATAGTGAGCATCTTCACCTACGGAATGAAAAAGGGCCTGCAGCGTCTTGCAGAGGCAGGGGTGGAGAACTTCTCGCTCAGCAATCTCGACGCGCTGGTGGAAGTTGCCGCCGCTCAGGGATACATCGCTCCCGAATGGAAGGAGAGGATACTCCGCTTCCGCGACAACCCCTCGGATGAAAGTTGGATTCGTTAAACACGTTGCAATATGAAACATCTTATTGACCCTACAGACCTGACCAAGGGCGAGATAGACGACATCATCGCTCTGGCGGAAGACATCATTGCAAAGCCGGAATGTTATCACGACTGCCTGCGCTACAACAAACTGGCCACACTGTTCTATGAGCCTTCCACCAGGACAAGGCTCAGTTTCACTTCCGCGATGATGGAACTGGGAGGAAACGTGCTCGGCTTCTCTGATGCCAAAAACTCCTCCGTGGCCAAGGGGGAGACAGTCGCCGACACCGTCCGCGTGGTGGAGAACTTCGCCGACATCATTGCGATGCGCCATAATCTTGAGGGTGCGCCTTTCATTGCCTCCACTGTGGCCGGGGTGCCTATCATCAATGCGGGGGACGGCTCTCACGCACATCCCACACAGACGCTCACCGACCTGCTCACCATCAAACGTGAGCTCGGCCACATAGACAACATCACCATAGGCTTCTGCGGCGATTTGAAATTCGGCCGCACCGTCCATTCCCTCATCAAGGCCCTCAGCCGATACGAAGGCGTGAAGGTGGTGCTCATCGCCCCCGATGAGTTGAGGCTGCCGGACTACATCAAGCACGACGTCTGCGAGAAGATGAACGTGGATTACCGTGAGGTCAAGACGATAGAGTCCGTCATTTCCGAACTGGACGTCCTCTATATGACGCGTGTTCAGAAGGAGCGCTTCCTGGAAGAGGAGGAATTCGACCGCGTGAAGGACAGCTTCGTGCTTGACTGCGAAAAGCTCGCCTCCGCCAAAAAGAATATGGCCATCCTGCACCCGCTTCCGAGGGTCAACGAGATAAAGCCCGAAGTGGACGCGGATCCCAGAGCCGCTTATTTCCGTCAGGTAGGTAACGGTAAATACGTGCGTATGGCGTTGATTTACAGCCTTCTGAAATGGAAGAACGACCCTTCCCACGTTATGCCCGAACATCCCGACTTCTTTGAAGACGGCGAGTTGCAGTGCCACAACTCCAAGTGCATCTGCAACCACGAACCGGCACCGCGCCTTTTCCGCCACACCCCGGGGGGCCATATCCGCTGCGCGTATTGTGATTCATTCATAAAGTAAGCTATGAAAAAATTTCTTGCCCTGATTGTGGCGGTTTCCTGTGCCGCCCAAGTCTTTGCAGCACGCGATTACCCTGTGCTGTCGTCCTCCGACACCCTTTTGGTCAGCGCTTTCGACCTCGCCCTCCGCACCGTGGAGAACAATATTGAGAACGGAATAGTGAAGGCCGGGGGAGACTACGGCGGGGAGTGGACCAGAGACGCATCCATCAATGCCTGGAATGCGGGCAGCCTCATTTTCCCGGAGGAGACCCGCAACAGCCTGTGGGCTGTCACCGTCGATGACGGCAGGGCGATAGGGCACCAGTACTGGGACAAGATAATATGGGTGCAGGGAGCCTATAACCATTGTATGGTGACGGGAGACGACATAAGGCCGGTGTATAGCTGCGCCGCCGCCACAATGAAAGAATTGGAGGACAGCGTGTTCTGCGCGGAGAGGGGACTTTTCAACGGCCCTTCCGTATTCAATGACGGCATCGCCGGCTATGAGGAACCCATTCCGGACCCCGACCTCGCGCAGTCCGGCTCATACCGGCATCCCAACACACGGCACATCTGCTGCCTGAGCACCAACTGCATCTATTACTGGGCGTACCGCAAACTCGCCGTGATGGCCCGCCGTTGCGGCGAACCCTTCAAGGCGCTGGGCTACCGCTTCAAGGCCTGCAAATTGCGCCGCGCCATCCGTAAAAACCTTTACGATAGGGAGGCTAATGCCTTGTATTATCTGATTGACCACAATGGAGACGTGCATCGTTTCCAGGAGGGACTCGGTTATTCCTTCGCATTCCTGAGCGGTGTGGTAAGCAGGAAGGAAGCTTCGGAACTGGTGGAGGGTGTGCGCGTTTCCCAATACGGCATCCCATCCATCTGTCCGGATTTCAAACGCTACGACCGGGAGCACCCCGGACGCCACAACAACCTCGTGTGGCCGTTCGTGAACGCTTTCTGGGCCGATGCGGCGTTGTATGCCGGCAGCAGGGACAAGTTCGAATTCGAATTGCGCAACCTCGCCGACCTCGCCGTCAACAAGGGCGGGGGAATGTTCTACGAGATATACAATCCCAATACGGGCCTTCCCGACGGGGGATGGCAGAACGGTAACGTCTGGGCATCCTGCCGCGACCAGACCTGGTCCGCCACTGGCTACCTGAGGATGTTCCTCAATGGCGTGTTCGGCCTCGGATTCGGACGGAAGGGGATGACGGTAAATCCCGACCTCACCGTTGCGGAAGACCTCGGATGCACCGCCCTTTCCGGCATAAGGTACAGGGCGCATACCGTTGACATAAGGATAGAAGAGGCGGGCAACAGGAAAGGCACATACGTCAACGGCAGGAAAGTCCGTCAGGCGTTTGTGCCTTGCGATGGTTCTGAGTCTTACGAAATAGTGATATACCGCTAGGATATCCTACTCCCACTCGATTGTTGCGGGCGGTTTCGGCGAGCAGTCATAGACTACTCTGTTGACACCGTCCACTTTCGATATTATCTCCTCGGACACCTTTATGAGGAAGTCCATAGGCAGATGAACGACCTCTGCAGTCACGGCATCTACGGAATTGACGGCACGCAGGGCCACGACGTTGTCGTAGGTGCGGCGTCCGTCGGTGACACCGGTGCTGCGGACGGGCAGAAGGACAACGGCCGCCTGCCATATCTTGTCGTACAGACCTTCGCGGCGGAGAGCCTTGATGAAGATGTCATCGGCTTCCTGAAGGATATGGATGCGCTCCGGGGTAAGTTCCTCAAGACAGCGTACGCCGAGACCGGGACCCGGGAAGGGGTGACGGCCGAGGAAGTATGAGTCGAGACCGAGTTCGGCCCCCACTTCGCGCACTTCGAACTTGTAGAGATATTTCAGGGGCTCCACCAGACCGAAATTCAGGTCCTCGGGCAGTCCGCCCACGTTGTGGTGGCTCTTGATGGTTCCCTTGTCGGAATGTGATTCTGCGATGTCGGGCCAGATTGTGCCCTGTGCAAGCCATTTCGCATCCTTGACCTTGC
>JAKSKJ010000050.1 GCA_024401795.1 Bacteroidales bacterium
CCTTTTGCATCATTATTGCAGGTTTAGGTTTTAGTACACGTATAAAGGTCGGACAGCCGAAAGGTTTCCGGCCTTTAGCATTGAGAAGACCACCGGACAATGAAATTCCGCTTCCCCGCCATCTGCATCGCGCTTTTTCTGACGCTTTGTGCCAAAGCGGAGGCATCTGACAATACAATCGTAATCCCCGTTTCTTTTCCTGATATGGAACTTTCTGGCGGGGAGGAATGTTTTCGTTCCCTTGTCGAGGCCTCTTCCGCATATCTGAGCCGCCAGTTCGGCGGACAGCGGGAATTCCGCATCGATCTGGTCCCAGCCGTCACCCTCAGCCATCCGTTCAGATATTACGGAGAGAACGGCACGGACCGCAAGGATGCAAAAATCGGAGAGGCAGTGATTGAAGCCTGCAGAAAGGCTTCCGCGGGCTACGACTTCTCGGAAATTGAAAATATTGTGATTGTCACCGCCGGCCCGAGCGAAGCCGACGGCGCCGGAGAAGATTATTTCTGGCCTCAACAATGCAATCTGTCGGATTACAATCTTTCCCTCACATTGAATGGCAGGTTTCTGGACCGCTTCGCCGTATGCACCGAAATCGGGCCCGACGGAGAATTTGCCGGAATCGGAGACTTCTGCCACGAATTCTGCCATTTTCTCGGATTGAAAGACCTGTACGACACCGACGGCGAAGGCAGCGGAGGATTTGCCCAGGGACTTGGAGAACTGTCATTGATGGCTGACGGGAACAGAAAGGACGGGGGTCACACTCCTCCCGATTTCTGCTGCGTGGAATATGACTTTCTGGGAACAGGTGCAAAAACGGTGCTGGAGAAAGGCTCCTACAGGTCGGGAATCGGAACACCGGGGGCATATTTTGTGCTGCCTTCCACCAGAGAGGGCAAATATCATCTTATGGAATATCGCAACGGAAGTCTCACGGTCATCGGAATCAACCGCTCGGATGAATTCGCCGGCTTCTCGGACTCACAGAAGCGCAACCTCACGGCAAAGGAGCGATGGGAGATAAACGAAGTCAATGCCAATCCCAAATATCAGGGCGCAGAAGCCATAAGCGTAAAAGACTTTGTTCCGAGCGATTCCCTTGCCGCCATCGACATAAGAAGGGATGGAGGAGAATTGCTGTTCGATGTGCTTGAGCCCGTAGTTGTCGACAGTTTTTCCGTGTATCAGGACGGGGTGGCATTCTTTTGGTCATCGGAACTTGACAAATCCCGGATATCGAAAAGCGGCATAGCCTGGAGGCAGGGAGATAACGACCTTAATGACGTTGGCGTCTCTTCGTCAGACGGGAAATTCATCTACACCATCAATAATCTGAAACCCGGCACTGACTATATTGTCGAGATATACATCACCACTGTCAACGGGCAGACTTTCTCAAGGACTACGGAAATTATCACACAATCCTTCTCCAGCGGAATGAAGCCCCTGATGATGCTGGAAAGCGATGGCAGAAATCCGGACGGCTCTTACCGCCCTTCCGCGAAGGTTCGCCTGCGCATACGCAACGCCCCGGATGCGGAACTTACCGTCTGGAGTTTCAACGGACACTCGCTCACATTGGACGCCAATGGCTTTTGGACCATTCCCGGAAGCGGTCGTCTGAAGGCAAAAATCATAGGCAACGACGGTTCGGAGGATATCGTAATCAAACAGATTGTGGTAAAATGAAAAAGACGTTTGCAACACTACTGCTCGCATTGGCGTTTCTTTCCGGATGCAATGACAGCCAGCCGGACCCTGTCCTGCTGTCCGACGGCACCCCCCAACTGTCCGCCCGTGGAAAAACCATCTTCCGCTACGAAGAACTCAACTGTCAATTGGGGTTCAACCGGTCAAGGGCAGAATTCCGTATGAATACCGACAATATGTCCGATTACGTATTTGTCACGCTCGACCACATCCCGTCAGCAGTTGGAGAACAAGTGACAGCGGAGGAATTGAGCTGGACCACGGCCTCCGACGTGGAGTACAGAAAAAATGTCATCCTCGAAGTGCTGAAACTTGAGGATGGCATCATATGGTTATGGAATTCACGGGACCAGATGTCTCTGGTCGTCCGTGAATTAGAATGACAGGGCAATCTGGATGAAGTCGTCGGCCTTGAGGGCGGCACCCCCTATCAATCCGCCGTCAATATCCTTCTGAGCGAAAAGCTCCTTTGCGTTTGAAGGCTTGCAGGATCCGCCGTAGAGAATGGTTGTATCATCAGCAACGGTCTGTCCGAACTTCGCGGCAAGGACCTTGCGGATGTGTGCGTGGATTTCCTCTGCCTGCTCCGACGTGGCGGTTTTTCCTGTTCCGATTGCCCATACAGGTTCGTATGCCACAACTATATTCTTCATATCTTCAGCACTGAAGTTATAGAGGACATTCTTTATCTGGGCCTCGCATACGTCGAAGTGCTTCCCGGCTTCCCTCTGCTCAAGGTTCTCGCCTACGCAGAGAATGACACCGAGACCTTCCGCAAGGGCGAGTTTGGTCTTCTCGACAAGTTTCTCATCTGTCTCGCCGTAATACTGACGGCGCTCGGAATGTCCGAGTATAGTCCACTTTGCGCCGGTGGATTTCACCATTGCCGCAGAAACCTCTCCGGTATATGCCCCGGAAGTGTGGTCGGCGCAGTTCTCCGCCGACAGTTCGACGCGTGAGTCAAGCACTGCGGCCACGCTTGTGAGGTGGGTTGCAGGGGTGGCCACTATGAGGCCGACGTTTGCAGGGACAGCCGCGGCTTTTGCCACGACAGCCTTTGCAAGTTCAACACCTTCGGGAACTGTTGTATTCATTTTCCAGTTTCCCGCTACGATTTGTTTTCTCATATCCTAACTTATTTTAATTAAAAATAAAAATCTCTTTCCTACCTATTGTATGGAATCTTTTCTATGAATGATTCCGGAAGCGCAGTTCAGGGGCTGCGTGCTCCACCGAGGGGCACTTCCAAACAGGGCTAATGTGCCCCCCGGCGGAGCATCCAGCCCCTGAACCGCAAACAGAAGCACAAATTTACAAAAAATCGGGTCGAAATCCATAAGGAATGGAATATAATTTGCATAAGAACGGCGGCGAGGAAAGAAACTCAAAAATTTGTAAATTTTTTATTGTGTTTCGATAATTTTTTATACATTTGCATAAAATTACTATAATCAATGCTGATTGAACTCAAGGATATAAACAAGACCTACAACAACGGGCAGCCCCTGCACGTGCTGAAAGGTATAAATCTGGGAATCGAGGAGGGCGAATTCGTTTCGATAATGGGCGCATCCGGGTCCGGCAAGTCCACCCTGCTCAATATCCTGGGCATCCTGGACAATTACGACACGGGCGAGTATCTGCTGGAAGGCAGGCTCATCAAGGGACTGAGCGAAAAACAAGCGGCGGAATACCGCAACAGGACGATAGGTTTCATATTCCAATCGTTCAACCTCATCTCGTTCAAGACCGCAGTGGAAAACGTGGAACTGCCTCTGTTCTACCAGGGTGTTCCGCGCAAGCGCAGGCACGCCCTCGCTATGGAATATCTTGACCGCCTCGGCCTCGCCGCCTGGGCAGACCACTACCCCAACGAGATGTCCGGAGGCCAGAAGCAGCGCGTCGCCACAGCCCGCGCCCTCATCACCCGGCCCCGCATCATCCTCGCAGACGAGCCCACTGGAGCACTCGATTCAAAGACCTCTCAGGAGGTGATGCAGTTGCTCTCGGACCTCAACCGCAGCGAAAGGGTCACGATGATTATCGTCACCCACGACCCCTCAGTCGCATCTCAGACCAACCGCACCATTAATATAAAGGACGGAGTAATCCAATGAGAGATATTTTCCGGGAAATACTATCCTCGCTGCGGAGGAACAAACTGCGCACCTGTCTCACCGGCTTCGCGGTTTCATGGGGCATATTCATGCTTATCGTACTGCTCGGTGCGGGCAACGGCCTGATGAACAGTTTCCTTACCGACAGCGGCAACTTCGCCTCCAACACTATGATGGTGGGTGGAGGATGGACCTCGAAGCCATACGACGGAATGAAGGCGGGCCGAAGAATCCGGCTGGAAGACAGGGACATAGCTCTCACCGGCGGAAAGGCCTTCGAGGATGTCGTGGACGACGTGACGTCAACGGTGGGTCTGGGAGTTATGGTGTCGTACAGGGACAAATCCTTCAACGGTTACATCGAGGGCAATTTCCCGGCAAGGCAGAAAATGGAGAAAATCGAACTGCTGACAGGCAGGTTCATCAACGAGAAGGATATCAGGGAATGCCGGAAGGTGGTCGTACTGCCGTCAAACTGCGTCAGTTCCCTGCTCGGAGAAGCTCATAGTGCGGAAGACCTTACAGGGCGCGTAGTCAAGGTCAGCAACATAGCATTCACCGTAGTGGGGGTCTTCAAGACAGACGAGATGCGCAACGACAATCTCTTCTACGCCCCCTACACCACCGTCAAGACCATCTACGCAAGGGGGAAATACATAGACGACCTTACCTTCACCTTCCACGGACTGAAAACGGAGAAGGAAAACGAAGAGTTCGAAAAAAGATACAAGGCAGTGGTGAACGCCACCCACAGGGCCGCTCCGGACGACAACAGCGCCATCTGGATATGGAACCGCTTCACGCAGAACCTGCAGATGAACAAGGCCACCGGAATACTGAACATAGCACTTTGGATAATAGGACTGTTCACCCTTCTCGGAGGCATAGTGGGGGTATCCAACATTATGCTCATAACCGTCAAGGAACGCACGCACGAGTTCGGCATACGCAAGGCCATCGGAGCGTCTCCGGCGGCTATCAACAAACTCATCATCACCGAGAGCGTCACCATCACGGCAATATTCGGATATGTCGGGATGATACTCGGACTGCTCTGCTGCGAATGGCTTGACGCCACAGTCGGGCACTCCACCGTAGAGTTGATGGGGCAGCAGATATCTATGCTCAAGAATCCCACGGTCGGGGTTGACGTCGCCGTCGAAGCCACCCTTGTACTCATTGTCGCCGGCACTCTGGCCGGATTCTTCCCCGCCCGCAAAGCATCAAAGATAAAACCCATAGAAGCACTCCGCGCAGAATGAGATTCGATTTGGACACATATAGGGAAATCGCGGATTCGCTTGTCCGCAACAAGAGCAGGAGCCTGCTCACAGGCTTCGGCATATTCTGGGGGCTGTTCATGCTCCTCTTCCTCATCGGGGGCGGAGCCGGCCTCAAGGAAATGCTGATGAACAACTTCGAGGGCTTCGCCACCAACTCGGTATTCCTCGTATCATCCAACACCACCAAAGCGTACCGCGGGTTCAAGGAGAACCGGTATTGGAGTCTTGACCTCAGGGACATAGACCGGCTCAAGAATATGATTCCGGAGCTGGATGTGGTCTCACCCACTATGGCAAGATGGGGCCAGACAGCCGTATTCGGAATCAATTCCGTATCCTGCGTCATCAAGGGAGTGCTCCCGGACTACAGACTTATAGAAACTCCACAGCTGAAATACGGCAGATACATCAACAGTACCGACATAGCCCAGGAACGCAAGGTTTGCATCATAGGAAAGCGCATATACACTTCCCTGTTCCCGGAAGGAGGTGACCCCTGCGGTTCATTCATAAGGGTGGGAGACATTTATTTCCAGGTAGTGGGAGTGGACTTCAATTCCGGCAACATCAACATTCAGGGAAGGGCCGACGAAGCCGTGGTGACGGCACTGCCCATAGTGCAGAAACTGTACAAAAGAGGGCAGACCGTCGATGTGATAGGAGCCACAGCCAGGAACGGCGTCAAGGTTTCGAGTCTGGAAACAAGAATCAGGGAGGTGATGGCTAGGCAGCATTATTTCGACCCCACCGACAAGCCGGCGTTGTTCGTGCTCAACACGGAGCAGATTTTCTCCATTATGGACAATCTTTTCCGGGGCGTCAACTTCCTTGTATGGCTGGTGGGACTGGGCACCATTCTGGCCGGAGCCATCGGTGTCAGCAACATTATGATGGTGACGGTGCGGGAGCGCACCACCGAGATAGGGATACGCCGCGCCATCGGCGCCACTCCTGCCGGCATTCTCAGCCAGATTATCGAAGAGAGCATCGCCCTGACCATAGTGGCAGGTTCCGGAGGCATCGTGTTCAGCGTACTGCTGTTGAATGCGCTGGAAGCCGTCACCAAGCATCAGGCCACCTTCCAGATCAACTTCAGCACCGCCGTCATCGCCACCTTGCTGCTCGTCGTCCTCGGTGCGGCCGCAGGAATGGCACCGGCCTCCAGAGCGATGAAGATAAAGCCCGTGGACGCAATGAGAGATGAATGATAAAAACCAAAGAATATGAAAAAAATCGTAAAGTACATTGTCTTCGCACTGATAGGGGTGCTCTTCGTCGGCACCTTCATCTTCCTGTTCAAGAAGTCCAAGCCGGAGACTGAGAGTTTTCAGGAGATTGAAGTCGGCCTGCAGAGCATAAGGAAGACCACCATCGTCACCGGCAAGATTGAGCCGCGCAACGAGGTCAACATCAAGCCCCAGATCAACGGCATCATCTCCGAACTCTACAAGGAGGCGGGCCAGACCGTAAAGGAGGGAGAGGTGATTGCCAGACTCAAGGTCATCCCGGATATGAACTCGCTCAGTTCCGCCCAGAGCCGTGTGCGCCTGGCTGAGATAAACCTCGCGCAGGCCCGCACCGACCTCGACAGGGAGAAGGTCCTGTACGACAAGAATCTGGTGAGCGCCGAAGAATACGACCGGGTGAGGCAGGCCTTCCACCAGGCCGAGGAAGAGATGTCGGCCGCAAAGGAATCGCTTGAAGTCATCCGCGACGGCGTTTCCAAGAGCAACGAGACCGGGAGCTCCACACTTGTCCGGTCAACGATATCCGGCCTGATTCTGGACATCCCCGTCAAGGTCGGGAACTCCGTAATTCAGGCCAACACGATGAATGAGGGAACCACGGTGGCATCGGTAGCCAATATGAACGACCTCATCTTCGACGGCAACATAGACGAGACGGAGGTTGGTTCCATCACCGAAGGGATGGGGGTGACCATCACCATAGGAGCACTTCAGGACTACAGTCTGGACGCCACCATAGAATATATTTCCCCTAAAGCCGTGGAGGTCAACGGAGCAAACCAGTTTGAGATAAAGGCCGCCATAAGGGCCGACAGCGGCAAGATGATACGTTCCGGATATTCTGCCAACGCCGAGATTGTACTTGCCCGGGCGGACAGCGTGCTGTCGGTGCCGGAAAGCACTCTTGAATTCTCCGGCGACAGCACCTTCGTTTACAGAAAGGAGGGCGGGACATTTGAAAAGGTGCCCGTATCCACCGGCATCAGCAACGGAATCAACATAGAGATTACAGGAGGCCTCGACAAGGGCGACATAGTCAGGGGCAACAGAATAATCAAAGAGAAATAAGCGATGAAACGAATTCTTTTATTGCTGCTGGCATTGCCTTATATTGCTCAGTCCGCGGAACCCTGGACACTGAGCCGATGTATCGACTATGCATTGGAGCACAATATTTCGGTGCAGCAGAGCGGCATCAACGTAAAGCAGCAGGAGATTGCCCTCAGCACCGCGGAAGCGCGAAGGCTGCCCGGCATCAGCGCCTCCGGCTCGCAGAACTTCTCGTTCGGGCGCGGCCTGACGGCTGACAACACCTATTCGAACACCAACACCACATCCACCTCCTTCAGTCTGGGCGGAGAGATTCCCATTTTCCACGGATTCGACATAAACAACGGCATCAAGCTGAGCAGGCTGAATCTTCAGGC
>JAKSKJ010000051.1 GCA_024401795.1 Bacteroidales bacterium
AATATGAAGTCTATGACATCCTTGATGTTCTTGACGTAGTGGAAGGTGAGTCCCTTGACGTAGATTTCCTTGATGTCTTCTATGTCTTTGCGGTTGTCTTCGCTGATGACTATGGTGTTGACTCCGGCGCGTTTTGCCGCCAGAATCTTCTCCTTGATGCCGCCGACGGGAAGAACCCGGCCCCGGAGCGTCATTTCGCCAGTCATAGCTATGCCCTTGCGCACTGCCTTGCCGCGGAGTATCGATACCATCGAACTCACCATCGTGATGCCTGCGGACGGTCCGTCCTTCGGCGTGGCGCCTTCCGGAACGTGAACGTGGATGTCCTTGGTAGAGAATTGTTTGGAAGTAATCTCTGCAAGTTCCGGATGAGCTTTGATGTACTGGTATGCTATGGTCGCGGATTCCTTCATCACGTCTCCCAGATTGCCGGTCATCGTCATCACGCCCTTTCCGTTGCTGACGGAACTTTCGACGAACAGGATTTCACCGCCCATCTGGGTCCAGGCCAGTCCGGTGACGACTCCGGGGAACTCGTTGCCCTTCTGTATGTCGTGGAAGGCGCTCGGCAGTCCGAGATATTCCTTCAGATGCTCTTTCTCGATGGTGGTGGGCCATTCCTGCTCCAGAGCAATCTTCTTGGCCGTAACGCGGGCGATTTTGGCAATCTGCTTCTCCAGACCTCGCACTCCGCTTTCGTGGGTATACTCATCTATGATGTTCCTGATGGCGGCCTTGCTTATCTTGAGGTCCTTCTTGCCTATGCCGTGCTCTTCAAGCTGCTTGGGGACGAGATATTTCTTCGCTATCTCCATTTTCTCCTCCGCAAGGTAGCCCGTGACGTTTATGACCTCCATACGGTCGAGCAGGGCAGGCTGGATGCTGGAAATCCCGTTCGCCGTGGTGATGAACAGCACTTTGCTGAGGTCGTAGTCGAGGTCGAGGTAGTTGTCGTGGAAAGTGCCGTTCTGCTCGGGATCCAGGGCCTCCAGAAGTGCGGAGGACGGGTCGCCCTTGAAGTCGGAACTCAATTTGTCTATCTCGTCAAGCACTATCACGGGGTTGGAAGTGCCGGCACGCTGAATGCCGTTGAGAATGCGGCCCGGAAGTGCGCCCACATAGGTTTTCCTGTGGCCGCGGATTTCCGCCTCGTCGTGCATTCCACCCAGTGAAATCCTTATGTATTTGCGCCCCAGGGCCTTGGCCACCGATTTGCCGAGGCTGGTCTTGCCGACACCCGGAGGGCCGTACAGACAGAGGATAGGGGATTTCATATTGCCCTTCAGTTTGAGGACTGCAAGGTATTCGATGATTCTGTCCTTCACGCTGTCGAGGCCGAAATGGTCATGGTCGAGGACTTTCTTGGCGTGATTGAGGTCCAGATTGTCGGTGGAATACTCTTCCCAGGGCAGGTCCAGCATAAATTCCAGATAGTTGTACTGGACGCTGTAGTCGGGCGAATTGGGGTTGTATTTTTCGAGTCTGGCAAGCTCTTTCTCAAATGCTTCGGCTATCTCCTTAGGCCATTTCTTGCCCTCGGCCCTGGCCCTGAACTTGTCCAGGTCCTCATCCTCGTCCATTCCAAGTTCTTCCTGGATGGTGCGCAGCTGATTGTTGAGGTAATACTCCCTCTGCTGCTGGTCTATCTCGCTCTTGACTTTCTGGTTGATTTCCTGCTTTATCTTGATGAGCTCAATCTGGATGTCGAGAATCGAGAGAAGCTTCATCGAGCGCATCTTCATATCGTCGTACTGGAGAAGCTCAATCTTGTCGCTGAAATTCTCCACCTCCACGGTGGTGGCGATGAAATTGACCAGGAAAGGGAAGTTGTCGATGGTCTTCATTGCCGCGACGGCCTCCTTGGATGCGAAACTGGAGTTGCGTATTATCTGAATTGCCTTTTCCTTGAGAGAATCGCTGATAGCCTTTACGCTTGCGCTGTCCTCGTCGCGGAGGATGTCCTCGCGGTAGCGGACGCTTGCGGTGATGTAGGGCTCGTAGCCTATGACGTTCTCTATCTCTATGCGCTTGTAGCTCTGCAGAATGGCGGTGAGGGTGCCGTCAGGCATTTCAAGGGTCTTGAGAATCCTCGCCACGGTTCCGTAGTTGTAGAGGTCGTCCCTGCGCGGGTCCTCCACGTTCACGTCAATCTGGGGAACGGCTCCTATGAAGAAACCTTCCTTCTCGGCATCCTCGATGAGGCGGATGGATTTCTCCCTGCCTATGGTGATGGGGAATACGGTGCCGGGGAAGAGTACGGCGTTGCGCAGCGCCAGGACAGGCAGCGTGTCGGGGAGTTCGGAATCATCAAGTTTCATCGGGCCCTCTCCGGGAACAACGGGAATGATGCTGACCTCGGCTCCCACCGGCAATGTATATTCTTTGTCTTGTCTCATATCTGTCAAAATGTCAGTGATTTTTCTGTCTCAATACAATCTGCTAATATAGTCAATCTCCGTGCCATTGCAAAAAGTGTGACAAAAAAGAGAGGGGCTATTCGAGCTCCTCTCCCTTTTCGTTGTAGAATTCGTTCTGCAGGATGCTGAATTCGATTTCCTCGACCAGTTTCAGCTTGCATCTGTACTTGCGTTTCCACTTCCTGAAATAAGAGTTCCAGCCTCTGGTGAGATATGCTCCCAGAATGGGGCTGACCTTGATTATCAGGAAATTCAAACCCTTGTCCTGCACATAGTAGGCAATCTTGCGCTCAATCTGCTCGTCGATGACGACGGTGGAGGCTATCTTGCCCGTGCCGTGGCACAGGGGGCATTTTTCCGTTGTGTTGATTTCCGTCACGGGGCGTATCCTCTGACGGGTAATCTGCATCAGACCGAACTTTGTGAGGGGGAGAAGGTTGTGCTTCGCCCTGTCCTCCGACATAAGGTCCTGCATATACTTGAAGAGTTCGTTGCGATGCTCGGGACTGTCCATATCGATGAAGTCCACTATCACAATTCCTCCCATATCGCGCAGCCTGAGTTGGCGCGCAATCTCCTCCGCAGCTATCTTGTTGACCTCAAATGAATTGTCTTCCTGGTTGTCTGTCTTGGTGCGGATGCCGCTGTTGACGTCGATGACGTTGAGGGCTTCCGTGGTTTCGATGACAAGGTATGAGCCCTGCTTCATCGGAACGACTTTTCCGAAGGAACTCTTTATCTGGCGGGTGACCTCGAAATGGTCGAAAATCGGTTCTTTGCCGTCGTAGAGTTTGACTATTTTCTCCTGCTCGGGAGAAATCAGGGAGACGTACCGTACCGTTTCGTCGTATATCTTCTCGTCGTTGACATAGACGTTGGTGAACGATTCGTTCAAAAGGTCCCGGAGGACAGTAGTCGTCTTGGAGTACTCCGTGAACAGAAGCCCCACGCCCTTGCTGCGGGCGATTCCGGGCCACGAGCCTTCCCATTTCCGGATAAGCGACTCCACTTCCGCCGCCAGTACCGCGGCTTTCTTGCCTTCGGCGGCAGTGCGGATTATCGCTCCGTAATTCTTGGGAAGTATGCTTCCGACCAGAGTCTCAAGTCTGCGTCTTTCCTCTTTTGAGGAAATTTTCTGGGAAACGCTCACTTTCTCTGCGAAAGGGAGCAGCACGATGTTGCGTCCTGCCAACGAAATCTCTGCTGTGAGCCTGGATCCTTTTGTGGAAATCGGTTCCTTGACAATCTGGCATATGATCATCTGTCCCTGCTTGAGACAGTTCTCAATCCTGCCTTCCTTTTCAAGAGCCGGCCCCAACTTGATGTCCTGGTAAAGGGACTTCAAGTTCCTGTTGGGGTTGGAATCCTTCACGAAACTGTCGAAAGCATTGAAATACAGCCCCAGATCGAGGTAGTGCACAAATGCTTCCTTGCTGTCTCCGATATCCACGAAAGCGGCGTTCAGGGCGGGAAGAATCTTTTTCACCCTTCCGAGGAAAACGTCTCCCACCGTGAAGCTGTGACCCTGGCAAGACTCGTGGTTGAGCTCGACCAACTTCTGGTTTTCCATCAGAGCAATTCTGACTTCAGAAGGGGAGACGTCCACGACAAGATCTTTTGCTTTCCGGTCTTCCATAGAGATTGTTGTTGACTTACATTACTAAAGAGGCCCGCCGGATCTCCCGTCAGGCCTCTATCGACTATTTCTTCTTGTGGCGGTTCAGGCGCAAGCGTTTTTTACGCTTGTGCGTAGCCATCTTGTGTCTTTTATGCTTCTTTCCGTTTGGCATAATATTGATGATTAATGATTATTCGCCTTTGACAGCCGTAACAAAGACCTTTGCGGGCTTGAATGCGGGAATGTCGTGTGCCGGAATTGTAAGGGTTGTCTTAGCCGTGATATTGCGGGCCGCCTTCTCTGCACGATGCTTGATGATGAAGCTGCCGAATCCGCGGAGATAAACGGGCTCACCCTTGATGAGAGATCCTTTTACGGTTTCCATGAAAGCTTCAACGACTGTCTGGACAGCCACTTTTTCAATACCGGTTGCGCTTGCAACCTCATTTACGATTTCTGCCTTTGTCATAATTATTGTTGTTAATTGTTGTTTGTAAATTTTAGGGTCACAAAAATAGGTTTTTTTTTTCAAAGTTCAAAACACAAGCGGGGTCAGCAGTCCAGAAACAGAGATTTTTTGACTTCTTCGGCGGCATCTTCACCCTTGACGCGCCTGAGAATCTCCAGCCCGAAGGCCAGAGCGTGCCCCGCGCTCCTGCCTGTAATTATCTGTCCGTCCGTGATTGCGGGCTTTGACACGAACATTCCTCCCTTTTTGGACGGGATGTCGGCAAAACCGTCGAAGCAGGTGAATACTTTCCCTTCCCAGCAGTCGAGCTGGCCGAGGACCAGGCCGGGAGCGGCACAGATGGCGGCCACCGTGCCACCGGCTTCGTAATGGGCTTTCATTGCCTTGATGAGAGGTTTGCAGGCGGCGAGGTTCTTCGACCCCGGCATTCCACCGGGAAATATCATCACGTCCCTGAGGGTTGTTCCTTCGCCGTCGGTGTCCGAATCGCTGAGAAAACTGTCGATGCCGACTGTGATTCCGTGTGAACTGACCACGAACGGGTCATCCGATATGGCTATCAGGCTGGTACGCACGCCTCCTCTTTTCAGGACATCGTTTGTGCCGAGGGCTTCTACGTCCTCAAAGCCGTCGGCGAGAAATATGTTTATACCTTTCATACTGCAAGTATAGCGATATTTTATTATATTTGTATGTGGCTATGGAAGAAAAGAAATTATATCCTTTCCGCTTCTGCCCGCTCACGGACGATTATGACTGGGGCAGCGAGGCTTTCCTGCTCGCCGATCTGGGCTACCGCGACACCCTCGTGCGCGACGGCTGGCTTGCCGGCAACCAGATGGGGGAGGTGATGGATACCTATATGGAGCGGGTGGTCGGAGACAACGTTTATGAATATTACGGCCGGCAGTTTCCGGTTTGCGTGAGGAAGATTCACGTGGTGGGGAGGATGCCGCTGAGGGTGCATCCTGATGACGAGACGGCGGGGCAGCGCTACGATTTCCTCGGGAAGGAGAAACTGTGGTATGTGCTCCGATGCGGGAAGAATGCCAAGGTGATGCTCGGTTTCCGCGAAGACACCGACGCCGCGGCAGTTTACGGAAAGTGCGGAGACGGCAGCATAGATGAGCTGCTCAATACCGTTGCGCCTCACTCGGGGCAGTATTTCCACATTCCGCCGGGCACGCCCCATTGCGCCGAGGGCGATATCGACATTCTGGAAATCAGCCAGTCTTCACCGGTTGACATCTGTATGTGCGGCTGGGGGAAGACGGTGAGCTCCGAGGAGTTCGACGATGCCCTGACTATTGTAGATGCTCTGGATTTTATTGATTACAAGGCGTTCAAGTCGGAAAAACCCGGCCCGCATCTTGTGGATATACCTCAATTCAGAGTGGAAAAGATAGAGTTGAAGGCCGCCCTGCATTCATTCTGCGGGCAGGACAGTCCGTTCGTGCTTTATGTATGCGTCGGAGGTGCGGCTGCGGTGCAGATTGATGTCCTGGGGCAGACGGCCTCTTTCCCCTTCAAGTCGGGCGAAGTGCTGCTGGTGCCGGCCGAATGCAACGATTTCCGTGTGGTGCCGACGGAGAAGGCTGCAGTGCTGCTTGAACTGGAAGTGCCGCACATTGTGGAGAAAGACTCCTATATCAACCCCGAAAGCCCCGCAAGTTTGTCCGATTAAATTTTTTTGAATTATGAATATCTGGATTATAATGATTGTTGTGATGGTCCTGTCGTGGATCATCCAGCGCACGCTGCAGAGCAGATTCGACAAATACTCGAAAGTGGCATCTCCCGGAGGAATGACCGGTGCGGATGCGGCACGTCTGATGCTCAGGCAGAACGGGATAAATGACGTGGAGGTGTGTTCCGTGCCCGGAATGCTCACCGACCATTACGACCCCGTGAAGAAAGTGATTAATCTCAGCGAGTCCGTTTATGCCCAGCGGAGCATAGCGGCCTGTGCGGTTGCGGCCCACGAGACAGGACACGCCATCCAGCATGCGAGAGGCTATCTGCCACTCAAGTTCCGCAGCGCGATAGTGCCTGTGGTGTCCTTTGCCAACAATACGGTGCAATGGGTGCTGCTTGCCGGCGTTCTTTTCATAAATCTGTTCCCTCATCTGATATGGATAGGCATAGGCCTTTTCGCGCTCACCACTCTGTTCAGCCTCGTGACTCTCCCGGTGGAAATCAACGCCAGTGTCCGTGCCGTCGAATGGATGGACGCCGCCCGTATCACGGACGGAGAAACGGGGGCTATGGCACGTGATGCCCTGAAATGGGCGGCATACACCTACGTGATTGCCGCGCTGGGTTCACTGGCCACATTATTCTATTACATCAGCATTGCTCTCGGGAGCAGGGATTAGGAAATGTTGAGAGAGGACGATTTTTCAAGGTTGGAGCTCAATCTGCCCAACTGTCTGTCCAACTACAGGTACTTCCGTGGACGTCTTGAACGGGAGACGAAACTGCTTGTGCTCGTGAAGGCGAACGCCTACGGCCACGGAGCGGTGGAATTTGCATCGATGATGCAGCAGGCGGGTGCCGACTATCTTGCCGTGGCCTTGCCTGTGGAAGGTGTAGAACTGCGCCGGGCCGGAATATCACTGCCCATTCTGGTCCTTACCGCCGGGACCGATTTCTTCGCCGAGATAATAGAGAACCGTCTTGAGCCCGGGATTCCCAATCTGTTCACGCTCAAGGCCTTCTGCGCTTTTCTCGAGTCACGCGGAATTAATGATTATCCGGTACACATAAAGCTCGACACCGGAATGCACCGGCTGGGCTTCGTCCCTTCGGAAATAGAGCCTCTGCTGGATTTTCTGAAGAATTGCAAGACCGTGAAAGTCAGGTCGATATATTCGCACCTTGCCGCCGCCGAAGATCCGGAGGAGGACGAATTCACTCTGGGGCAGATACGGATGTACAGGGAGGGTGCGGAGCGTATCACGGGAATCCTCGGATATAGACCTCTGTGGCATGTCCTGAATTCCGCCGGAATAGAAAGATTCCCTCAGTATCAGTTCGATATGGTCCGTCTGGGAATAGGCATATACGGCATAAGCGCTTTGCCTGACGTGCATCTGTCCCCCGTGGCTTCGTTGAAGGTGAAGGTGCTGCAAATCAAGCATCTGAACCCTGAAGACGGAACTATTGGCTATGGCCGTCACGGTCACATCGCTCCCGGCGGAACCACGATAGCCACGATTCCCTGCGGTTATGCTG
>JAKSKJ010000052.1 GCA_024401795.1 Bacteroidales bacterium
AGATACGAATTTTTTTGCACTCCGCAATACTTATCAACAAGTTTTTCAACAGATACGGATTTTTTGCCGCACTTGCCCGATACAAGAATTGGTTGTATATTTACGAGACAAAACCATACCATATAATGAATACCGGCAAACAGAAAAGATTCTTCCTGGAAGAAAACAACATACCAGACAAATGGTATAACATACAGGCGGATATGCCACATACGCCCGACCCTATGCTCGACCCTGAAACCAGGCAACCCGTCACGGTGGAAAGCCTGAGCCGCATTTTCTGCAACGAATGTTCGAAGCAGGAATTGGATACGCAGCACAGGTGGATAGACATACCTGATGCAGTGATGGAGCAATACAGGTTCTACAGAAGCACTCCGCTGGTAAGGGCCTATTCTCTGGAGAAAGCCCTGGATACGCCGGCACACATATACTTCAAGAACGAGAGCGTAAGCCCTGTGGGCTCGCACAAGCTCAATTCAGCCCTTGCCCAGGCGTGGTATTGCAAGCAGGAAGGCATCACGAACATCACCACAGAAACAGGAGCCGGCCAGTGGGGTACAGCCCTCGCATATTCGGCACGGCTGTTCGGTCTGGAAGCCGCCGTCTATCAGGTGAAGATAAGCTATGAGCAGAAACCCTACAGGAGAAGCGTGATGCAGCTTTTCGGAGCGCAGGTGACACCGTCGCCCTCAATGTCGACAAGGGCGGGGAAGAACATACTCACGAAGAACCCCAACCACCAGGGCTCGTTGGGAACCGCCATATCGGAGGCCATCGAACTGGCCAATATGACTCCAGAAAAATGCAAATATGCCTTGGGGTCCACTATGAGCCACGTATGCCTGCACCAGACAATCATAGGGCTGGAAGCGGAAAAACAGTTTGAAATGACCGGCGATTATCCCGACGAGGTCATCGCCTGCTTCGGCGGAGGCTCGAATTTCAGCGGTATCGCCTTCCCTTTCATGAGGCACGTATTCTCCGGTGAACGCAGAATACGCTTCTTCGCCGCAGAACCTTCAGCCTGCCCGAAACTGACAAAGGGGACATACGGATACGATTTCGGCGATGAAGCCGGGTATACCCCCCTTATCCCTATGTTTTCCCTCGGTCACGATTTCCAGCCGGCAAACATCCACGCGGGAGGACTCCGCTATCACGGAGCCGGCGCAATAGTTTCGCGACTGGCAATGGACGGATACATGGAAGGTATGGACATCGACCAGCTCGAAGCGTTCGATGCCGCCTCCCTGTTCGCCCGTACGGAAGGGATAGTCCCTGCTCCGGAATCGGCCCACGCAATCGCCGCAACCATACGCCGCGCCAAAGAATGCAGGGAAAGCGGAGAAGCGAAAGTACTTCTCTTCAATCTCACGGGCCACGGTCTTATGGATATGTCGGCCTATGACCAATACCTGAGAGGAAATCTCGGATAAACAGCCTTTTACCTGCAACGGAGGCGATAGGCCTCGAGGGCGGTAAGATAGTCGAGAGTGGCATCAATGCGCGATTCCTGAGCCGTACGGTAGGCGGTTTCGCTTTTCAGAACCTCCGAAACCGTGGTCATACCCGCCGAATAGTCGGAGCGTATCTGGGCAAGCCGCGTGGAGGCAATCTCCTCCGCGTCACGTGCAATCTGCATATTGTCGTAGGCGCAGCTGAGCTCGATATACAGCTGGCGCATCTGCAGGACAAGCTGGTCAGAGAGGTAGTCCCTCTGGTTCTGCGCTTTCTGCACTTCCAGTTTCAGACGTTCCAGCTTGCGGCTGTTCTTGCCCCAGTCGGTGATGGGAATCTGCAGCATCGCATACAGGGCCCCGTTCCAGCGCGGGGAAGTCACCATTTTCGAAAAACCGTAGAAACCGCCCAATCCCAATGAAGGCAGCGCCTCGCCGAGAACCATCCTGCGTTCGAGGCTCTTGGCTTCCACCTGCATCTGCAGGAGCCTGCTCTCCGACAATGCCGCGGCGGCTTTTTCTTCATCCACATACGCCTGTGCGGGCGGGACTATGTCATTGAATGACCCCTGGAAAACGAAATCGTCCAGGGAAACGCGCGTGGAATCCTTCAACCCTACGTAGGGATTATACTCCACGCCTATACCGTTGAGCAGATTCATTTTGGCAAGTCTCAAACCCATCTTGAGCTTATTGCGTCCCGCTTTCAGTTCGGACTGCTTCAGCATCACCTCGGACAGGTCGGTATTCACCGCCACACCTGCTGCAACGGCCCCCTGCACGTCACGCTGGAGCGTATCCAGCAGCTTCTGCAGGCCGTCGAGGGTCGCCGATTTCTCCTGTAGGGCCAGTATCTGAAAGAACTCCTTGTCCACCTTCTCGGCGGAAGTGCGCTTCTGAAGATCGCTCTTGACCACGGCGGCCTGCTCACCGAGAGCGGCCAGCCTGTTCCCCGTCACAATCCTGCCGCCGGCGTAGATGGGCTGTTTCAGCTGAACCCCGCCGGTGTAGCCGTAATTCAAGGTCCTGTACTGCGTGTTGATGTCATACGGTGCAGCCCAGTCCTGCACCTGCTGCTGTATCTGGAACGCCATATCGGAAGGGCCCAGTATGTCGGTAATACCCACCTCCACCAGAGGCTTGTACGCGTGAAAGGATGCGGCCGAAGCCGATATGCTGGGGAAATATTCGGCAATAGCCTCCTGTTTCTGCAACCTGGCCGCCGCCACGTCCAAAGATGCGTTGCGCACGTCGGCGCTATGTTCCCAGCACAGCTGACGGCAACGGTCCAGGGTAAGGACATTGTCGTGCGCGCCGGATACCGCCGGCGCATCATTGTCTCTGGCGAACGCCGTTACCGGAAAGCAAAGACACAGAACAATATATAATATAAACGGCCTTTTCATCGTTTTACGTCCTCCTTTCCGCTTTTGTCATAAACCTTCCAATAGCTGACAGGCATCACGAACACTATCAGCGCTATGGAAAACATTATACCGAAACATATCACAAGACCCATAGGCTGCCATAGGGCATCCCCCGCTATAATCATAGGCAGCACGCCGAGAGCCGTGGTGCAGGATGTCAGGAAGATAGGCCTCATACGCCTCTGGCCGGCCAGCATCGCAGCTTCACGCACGGAATACCCCTGTTCGAAATGCAACTCCTCGGCATATTCGAACATTATTATGCCGTTGCGCACTATTATACCTATCAATGAAACTATTCCAAGCACGGACGTCATACCGAAGTCCAGGTTGAACGCCCACAGGCCGAACGAAGCCCCGAACAGGCACAGCAGACTGAGAACCAGTGACAATACTGTAAGGCTCACCTTCTTGAAGTGCAGCAGCAGGAACATGAACATCACAGCCACCGCAGCAATGAACGACAGGGCTATTTCAGGGCCTATGGTGTCATTTGTTTCCGACAGACCGCCATAAGTGATGCTCACGTCGTCGGGCAGTTTGTTCCTTTCCGTGAAATCCTTGACATAGGCGGTTATCTTCTTCATAACCCTCGGATGCGAATGTCCGTACTTCAAATCGGCATTTATGGTAATGCTCTCGCGGCCGCCGTACCTGACCAGCGACTCCATCCTCCAGTCCGGAGTGACCTCGGCCACCTGGCGCAGAGGCACGCTCACACCGGGAATGGACGACTGGATTATTCTGTCCGTAACGGCGGAATACCCCATCGTATCGGACACTTCTTCGCTGTAGAAGGTGACAGGGATGGTCTTTCCGTTCTCATACATTGTGATGAGTCCCGTATTTGAGAATCCCTGTGCAAGGCTGAGACCGATAAGGGCCTTGTCCACGCCGACGCGGGCCGCCTCCTCGGGCATCATATTCACTTTGACCGTGCTTACATATTCGCCGCTGTTGCCGTTCACCCACTTGAGGTCCCTGTCGAGCGATTGCATATATGCCTTCACGCTGTCCGCCACCCACACGAACCTGTCCCTGTCAGGACCGCTGACGACGACGGACACAGGTGCCGCCGTACCCTGATAGTCCATCTGTTTCACCCTTATCAGGGCATTCGGGAAATAATGTTCGTATTTGGCCTCCGCGTATGGCAGAATCTCCTCTGTAGCTATCTCCGAGGTGGTATTCACTATCATCTGGGCGAACGTTGGAGCGGGGAGTTTCGGAGCATAGGTGTGATGGTAGCGCGGGGCTCCCGTCCCTATGAAGGTTGTGACCGAGGTGATGCGCGGATCCTGCAGCAGCAGGCGCTCGAGGCTGTCGGCCACGGCGCGCGTATCGTCGATCCTGTTGCCGCTTTCCAGATTTATCTCCACGGCAAAACTCTTGCGCGCCGCAAAAGGCATCATCTGCACGTTCAGACGGCTGAACATCAGCACGCCAAGCACAACTGCCGTCACACCTACGCCTATCGTGGCCCAGGGGTGTGCGAACGCCTTGACCTGAACCTTGTCATATCCCTTCTGCAGGGCGGAGAAAAGCCCGTGCTGCATCTTTGCCACAAAGCCAACGCTGCCCGAGTCCGCACTTGTGATGAATCTCGTTTCAAGCGACGGCACAACCGTAACGGCATATACCAGCGACGTCATCAGGGCTATCAGCACTATCCAGGGGAAAGACTGGATGAAATCACCCAGATACCCCGAAATTATTCCCAGCATAGGGAAGAACATAGAGCAGATGGACAGGGTGGCCATAAACATAGGCATAAACAGTTCGCGGGCACTCGCGGATGCCGCATCTATCCTGTCCTTCCCGCGCCCCAGCTTGTCCATATAGCCGTCCATCGTAATGATACTGTCATCCACTATCATTCCCAGGACCACAATCAGGGCGGCGAGAGTCACCGTATTGAGGCACATCCCGCTCACGAACATCACCGCAATGGTGATAAGCGTACATACGGGGACACCGCTGCTGGCGATGAGGGCGCTGCGCATAGGAAACATCATAATCATCACGAAGATGACCACGAGCATAGAGATCAGCAGGTCGCGAAGAAAGCCCATAACACTGTCCCTGACCACCTTCGGTTGGTCGCTCACCCTGTTAATATGGACAGTGGCGGGCAAGGTGGACGAAAATTCATCGAGAACCTTGTCCACGTCGGCTCCGAAAGCCACGATATTGTTGCCCGGGCGCATCACCAGACTCATTATCAACACCGTATGGCCGTTGTAATGCACTTCCGATGAAGGTTTCTTGAGCCTGCGCTCTATCTTCGCTATATCCTCCATCCGGATAACGTCACCGTCCGGTGAGCAATATACTATCTTCTTGGCTATCTCCTCCTCGGAAGCCACATCGGCCTCGACGGCGATGGGTGCGCTTGTATAGTCCGTATCAAAACTCCCGGACGGAATGTTCACGCCGGAAGCGAGATAGCTGGCCATAAGCGTCGAAGGGCTGATGCCGTAACTGCTCAATTTTGTCATATCCAGAGTGACGGCTATCTCCTCCTGCTGCTCACCTATGATGCTGACAGAACCGAGCCTGTCTATTCCACGGAGTTTTTCCTTGAGTTTGTCCGCATATTCCTGCAATTCGCTCCATCCCTTGTCATCGGACTCCAGCGCAAGCAGCACTGCGCTAACATCCGTAAAGTCATCGAGGACCTGAATCGTCAGCACGCCGGGAGGCAGAAGTATCTTGCTCTGGTTGAGTTTCAACTTTATCTTGCCCCACACCTCAGTCTTGCGGCTCTGATTGCAGCTGAGGTCAACGTACAGATAGCACACCCCGTCCCTGGAAACGGATTCCAGATTGCTGCGTTTGACTTCGGGTATTGTCAACAATATCTCCTCCAGCGGTTTTGCGAGGGTGGCCTCGATCTGGTCCGCAGGAGCACCGGGATAAATGCCCACGACAAGACCCTGGTTTATCTCAAACGTAGGGAATTCATCCTTATTTATGGCCTTCAGGCCTATGATGCCCACGATACAAACGGCCACAGCGACAATGTACACGAATTTCTTGTGCGCGATTATGCTGCGGATAAATCCCGATGTCGATGGTTTCCTTATTCCCATATCAAACCTCCGGCTTCACTTCCTGTGTCTGAACCTTCATTCCCACCGACACCTTGTCCATACCCTCCAGGATAATGACATCCCCTTCATAAAGACCCGAGGTGACGACAATACCCTTGCCGCTGTATCCGCCCATAGTTATGGTCCTGCGGTTCACGCGGCCGGATTTGTCGATAATCCATACATATTTGCCGAAAGATGCTACCTTGACTATATCAGAAGGTATGACGATTCCGTGTACCAAATCGCTGGCCATATACACCTTGCAGACCATACCGCACATAAGGTCTTTCGGCGTGTCGAGCAGGCGCAGCGTACATCTGTAGGCGTGGGACAGGTTGTTGGCCACCAGTCCCTTGTCCTTGACTTCGGCATCGGCGCTCACATCACCTAATGCGGGGAAAACCGCCAGAGCCCCGCTCTTTTCCTTTATGCCGGCCACCTCGCTTTCAGGAACGGACACCACCACTTCAAGGCCGCAGGCATCCACTATGGAGAACAACGGGGTATTTATCGTAACGTACTCGCCCCTATGTACCTGCACCTCTGAAATCCTGCCGTCGAAAGGCGCCTTCACGGCACAATCGTCATAAGCCGCCTGAGCCGCCGCCAACGATGCCTGCGCCTGTGCGAGCTTGGTCTCCACCTCCACCATCTTCATTTCTGAAATGCTGCCGGACGAAAACACCTTTTTCGCCCTGTCATAGCCATCCTGCGCCTGTTTGAGCGAGGCCTTTGCCGCATTCAGCGAACTCTCTATCGACGGGGAATGAATCTCGGCCAGTACCTGGCCTGCCGTGACGCGCTGGCCCCTGACCACGTTGATTTTTTTCACCGTGCCGCCGTGTACGGCCGCTATCACTGCGTCCTTCGAAGTTTCTACGGTTCCGACATAACTCCTGCGGCTCACGTCAGCGCTCTGTCTTGCGACCATAACGGTCACCTTGACGGGCTCAGGAGCCACGCGCACGCGCTTGAGTTTGGCCAACTGGCAGGAAGATGTGCCCAACAGCGCCGCCGCTGCCATTATCGATACGATTGCCTTTTTCATAATGCTACTGTGCCGTGGCAACAAGGTTCACGTTGCTCCCTATTATCTTATAAGTCGTGGTGTCCTTGATCGTCTCCACCGTAAAATCCCCGCCGGCATAATCTATAGTCATCACTATCAGACCGTTGGTCTTGTAGCCCTTGCCGGACACCTCTACGTCGATGGATTTCTCTACGTTCGACCTGGTGGCGTCATCCACAGTATCGTCTATGAAATCACCTATCTTCTCATCCCTGTCGATATCCACCGAGTTGACCACATCGGTTACGGTAATCAGAATCTTGCGCGACACAGGCTTCAGCGAAATACGCGTTCCGCTGATGAGCGCATCGAACACCATCACCGTGTTGGTACCGTTGTCCTTGGTGGTGAGCACCATATATTCGGCATCCTTGGGTTCTATGTGCATTATTCCCTGTTCGGAAGCGATGGTGAAACTTTTCTGTAAAGTATCCTTCTTTCCTCCCGTCGAATCCACATATTCACAAATCAGTGTCCCGCTGGAAGTATATCCGTACTTGCCCTGGAAGAAGGCCTCGCCCTCTTTCTTGCAAGATGCCAGGGCCAGAAGGCCCGCCGCCAAAACAACCAATGTTCTTTTCATCCTATTTCACCTCCAATATTTCACCGTGGTCTTCCACTACGGCGCGTTTCCATTTCTCG
>JAKSKJ010000053.1 GCA_024401795.1 Bacteroidales bacterium
CCCCCCGTAGGTGGATTCAGGGTTACTGACAGGATCGAAACAATCTTCGGTGTAACCGAATCCTTCCTCAAGGAAATAGCACGAACTCCAGCGTCCGGTACTCCAGAAAGTCTGTTCGTAATGGATTGAAAGCGAATAGTGATTGCTGTATGGTGTTCCTCCGGGGAATGAAGCCCTGTCGTAATGGTATGTGCCGGCGGCAAGTCCGAGCGACGGATAATATCCTCCCAGACCGTAATAACCGTACAGATTGCTTTCATTATATTGAGTGCCGGCGGAAACGACATAATGGTGCAGCGCCCCCTTGACCTGAGTCTCCCTCGAGGGGAAACCGCCTGTGGCGGCGAACTGGAAGACGCCGGGTTTCGAATCCTTCGCTATCTGCCCGAAACAGCCAACTCCGCCCATAAGGACAGCGGAAATGATTGATATGACATTTTTCCTGAAAACCGGTCACATATATTGTCAGCAACGGTACATAATTTTCAGTATCCGGCCGTCAAAGCCCGGCATCAAGCAATCTTGCTTTCCAGAACGAAGCGGCATCCTGAACGTCGTGTTCGTGCTGGGCGCCACGATATCCGTGCATTCCGTCGGGGTAAATCATCAGATCAAACAGAATTCCTTTACGCTGAAGGGCATCGACGAGCATCAGAGTGTTCTGAAAATGAACGTTGTCGTCACCGGTTCCATGAGTCAATTTGAGGGAGCCCGGCTTGTAATCGGAAGAAATGCCGCATTCGACGTGATGCAATACGGAAGCCTCGTCATAACCGTCAGGATTGGCCTGCGGCGTGTCCATAAACCTCTCCGTATAGACGGAATCGTACAATGTCCAGTCATACACTCCACCGCCCGCAATTCCGCAACTGAAATACTGCGGATAGCGCAGCACGAGCATCGAAGTGGTGGTTCCCCCGAAGGAGAAGCCGTCAACGCCTATTTTTCCACCGTCCACGTAAGGCTGCGCCTGCATATACTTCGCCCAGGCTATGTAGTCCTGCAATTCTATCACCGTCATCCTGCGGAACGCCTGATCCATTCCCCTCCTGCCGTTCTCCCCCGACGTTCTGGGATCCACGCACATCCAGATTATGCCGTTCTCCCAGCACCAGCGGTTCGACGCATCCCTGCTTTTCCAGTAATCGCGCACATAGGCCGTTCCCGGTCCTCCGTAAACTTCCATAATCACGGGGTATTTTTTTGACGGATTGAATCCGCGCGGATACGTTATGACTCCATAAAGGTCAAAGCCCTCGTTTTCAATCCTGAGTATCTGGGGCATAGGACATTCCTCAGACAACTCCACGGGAGCTTCCACGGTCTCCAGGGCTTTCGCCTCCTTGCTTACGGCACTGTAACGCACTTTCCGCCACGGATTTCTCGCATTCGACTCCCTTGCGACAAAAGACTTGCCGTCCTCGGAAAAAGTCACGGAATCAACCCAGAAATCAGGGTCAGTCAGCAGACTTATCCTTCCGTTCCTGTCCAGTCTGTAAATGCTGGGATGCAGCCTTGAATCCCGTCTTGCCTTGAACCACAGGGCTCCGGATTTTTTGTCCAGCCTGAGAAGTTCGACATTCCAGTTGCGGCCGTCGGTAAGTCTGCGGACACTGCCGTCATAAGACAGGTAATAAATCTGCTGCCAGCCGCTCTCGAAATCCCTGACCATATACAACCCCTTGCTGTCGAACAACATTCCGTCTATCAGCTCAATCCAGGTAGGATATTCCTCGTGATATATGCTCCGCTTGGAGCCGTCCGCCACATTCACCTCATACAGGTCGAGCTGACTCTGGCGGCGCGGTTCCCTTTGAACGTACAGATTCTTCGAATCGTCTCCCCAGAACGGAGTTCCGAAATACTGTTCGGAGTCATCCTCAAAATCAGCCCAGATGACGGAACAGCCGTCCGCCCGACAATCCGCAATTCCGATTCTTACGCCGGGATTCGTCTCCCCCGCCTTGGGATAGCGGGTTTGTTTCAAAGTCCCGTCCTGCCCGAAAGGCGAAAATATGGGAAACATCGTGACTTTCGAATCATCGAAACGGTAAAACGCCAGTTTCTTCGAATCGGGACTCCACCAGAAGGCCTTGTACCTGCAACTGCGTCCGAATATCTCCTCATAATAAACCCAGGACGCATAACCGTTCATAACCACATCAGTACCGTCGGACGTAATACGCGTCTCAACGGAATCGGACAGGTTCCTTATCCAGAGGTCATTGTCACGGGTGAAAGCCACCCTCGAAGAATCTGGACTGAAAGTAAGGTTCAAGTCCTCGGCCCTGCATACGACTGCAAGGAGTGCCAGCGCAAAAGGCAGGCAATATTTTCCAATATGCATCATCTGAAAAATCTGTCAGGGAAATTAACCAGGTACACTTTCCTCACCGCACGCGTCAATGCCGTATAAAGCCATTTGAGGTCATCGACGGTCTGCTCCTCCTGCCAGAACGGACAATCTATGAAAACGCAGTCCCACTGCCCTCCCTGAGACTTGTGGCAAGTGATGGCAGAAGCATATTTGAGTTGGAGGGCATTGAAATATTCGTCTTCCCTCACGGCCTTCCATATCTTCTTTTTGGTTCCGAGGTGTTCATAGTCAGCCGAAACGCCCTGATACAAGGCATTCTGCTGTTCGTAAGTCAGTGCGGCCGACTCGGATTCCAGAGTATCCAGACACACTTTTGCAAGGATGCGTGCATCATCGTAATCGGGAAATTCCAGCACGGCATCGGCGAAATGAAGGCCGTACCTGTCTTCAAAGTTCCTGATAGACACAAGTTTGGCCATATCTCCGTTGGCAATATAGTCTATTCCCTCGGCATCACCGCAGAACTGATAGCAGTTTTTCACTATCATCAGCCTGTCTCCCCGGAGCAACCTTTCCTCCTTGAACTGCACGGTGGAACGTACTCCGAGATTGTATCTTATCGCCCTTTTGTTGGAACGGCTCAGGATGACGACCCCGTCCTCCCCGTATTCCGAGTAGGCATCAGTAAGTTTTTCAATCAGTCCGTCACCTCCTACCCTCTCCACGTCCCCTGTCGCCTCCAGCCCGGGACTGCCGAAACCTTCTCCGTTCGAAGCGGCGGCAATCTTCAACCTCAGCGAGGTGGCATTGGTCAGGATTGAAGATTCCGCAGCCTGCCGCACAACTGTTTTCAGTTCAGAATATCTCACCCCGCCGAAACCGTCCATATATTCTCTTGAAAGCGCCGGAGACTCATCCAGGCCGACAGGCGGCAACTGAGCGGAGTCACCGATCAATATCAGGCGGCAGTCATCACCGTTACGCACAAAGTTGATCAGGTCTTCAAGCAGATTGCCGGTGCCGAACGCGGACATCCCCTGCTTTTCCACAGAATCTATTCCTATCAGCGACACTTCATCTACAACGAACAGCGTGCTCTTCGCCTTGTTGGGCGTCAGCGAGAACTGTCCGTAACCGTCGGAGCCTACAGACTTCTGACGGTAGATGTACTTGTGAATGGTGCAGGCCTTATGGTTGGAGAACGTGGACAGCACCTTGGCGGCACGGCCGGTGGGCGCCAGAAGCACGCAGGGAACCTCCATTCCGCAAAGCGACGAAATCACGGCCGATATGGCGGATGTCTTGCCCGTCCCCGCATAACCGTTCACCACCAGAATATCAGCATCATCACCGGTGACGAACGATGCCACACTGCGGAAAAGCGCATCCTGGTCGGACACGGCGTTTTCCTTGAAATGCTTGAGAAAATCCCTGTATAAAAACTCCGCCCTGTCCATCACCTGCGCCTGTGCCCGTCAAAAATCATTGCAATGACCGCCAGCATAGGATAAATCTCTATACGGCCGAGAAACATATCCACCGAGAAGAGGAATTTGGCCGCAGACGGAAGAGAATTGAAATTGCCCATAAAGCCAAGTTCCCTGATTGCCGGGCCGACGTTTCCCAAAGAACTCACGGAAGCGGCAAAGGCACTGTGGTCGTTAACTTTGAATATGAGTGCGAGCAGCACGGAAACGGCCAGAATCACACAATATATTGCAATGTAGAGTATCTGCGGGTTCACTTCCTCCTCACGGATGACGCGCTTTCCGAGGCGCACTTCATTGACGGACGAAGGATGCAGAATCCTGCCTATCTGGCGACCTGCCGATTTCAGAAGAACCAGCACCCTGTCGGCCTTGACACCTCCGGATGTAGAACCGGCACAACCGCACATAACGGCCATAAACATCAGCAGCAGATTGGAAGAGAGCGGCCAGGAAGCATTGTCCGTAATGGCAAACCCCGTCGTGGACGCAATGCTCACGGTCTGGAAAGCACCTTCCCACAAAGCCCGGCCCAGTGACTGCTCGACTCCGGATACCCTGAGGGAAAATCCGGTGAGCAAGGCGAACACAAGCAGGCTCAAAGTGTAAAAACTGAGAATCGGATTTTTCAAAGGCCGTACGGAGCGGTTTACCACACACAGGTATATGATACCGAAATGGATGGAAGACAAATACATGAACACGATTGTAATGCCTTCTATCAGAGTCGAATCAAACGCGGCAATTGAAAGGTTCCTGGAGCTGAATCCCCCGGTCGCGCATACGCTCATAGCGTGACACACGGCATCCAGAGGCGACATCCCGGCCAAAAGATATGAAATGAAGGCGGCCGCACCTATACCAAGATAAACGTATGCGAAGATGTAAACCGCCTTGTTGGTCCTGCCGGAATATGCTCCCTTCGACAAAGAACTCAGTTCCATATTGGTAAGTCTCATACGGATAGGACTTGAACCGGGAATAATCAGAAGCAGGAACACTACAACCCCCAAACCGCCGATGAAGTGGGTTGATGCCCTCCAGAACAAAAGACTGTTGGGAAGCGCCTCCACGTTTTCAAGGATAGTCGCCCCCGTGGTCGTGAAGCCGGACACACTCTCGAACCAGGCGTTCGACAAAGAGAACGGCCCGCCCCACAGGGCATACGGCAACATTCCGAAGACGAATGACAGCAACCAGGACAGAGTGATTATCAGATACCCTTCCTTGAGCGTTATCGCAGACGTTTTCCGCACAAAGATAAAAGGAAAGACGCCTACAATGAAAGTAATGGTGAAACTGATGATGAGCGCGGCGCAGGCACTGTCGTTGCCGTTGGCAAAAGACACCAGGACAGACAAAAACATAAACAACGCACTCACCAGAAGCGCGTAGCCGACATTTCTGCTTATCGCTCTCCAGTTCATTTGTTCAAAAGGCGTTTGCGAAGCTGGATATTCTCGTTGGCTATCTCCTTAACCCCCTCATTCAAGTCCGCCAGCTGGTCGTCTCCGTCCACCGTATATGAATATTTCTTCCCGTTCAGCCTGTATGCCGACAGGGCATCCAGCATTTTGTAAACCGGATTGGCGTAATAATACATCAGGAAGAAGAGCAGCATTACCACCAGCAGCAGTCCTACTCCGACCGCAACGATGCCTGGAATGATGCTCCGGTAGAATCCGCGCTCAAAAGTAGCCGAATTCTTGGACAGCTCCCTGTAAATCTCTTCAGACAATCTGTCGATATCGTCGCTCAGGCGGGAGAAAGGCACTTGGAGCCTCTCGAAGTACCAGGTCCGGGAATCGATGAAATCGGATTTAAGCACTTCCCCGAGTTCCAGGGACGTAAGCATATATGCCGCATAGGAGTACTCGACCGCATCCGCCAGAGGGGTAAGCCGCTCACCGGAAACCGATGAACGGAGAGAGTCACAATAGGACATGAAGGCATCGGCATCGTAGTATGGCTGGGCGGAAACCTTGTCGTCCCCTATCACGGTAAGGATGTCGAGATTATATTTGTTGGTAACGTCGGCAAGTTTCCGGGCAACATTGATGGAATTTATGTTGTCCGCAATCATATCGGACACATAGGTGCTCATCCTGCTGTACTCCATTACTGAAATTATGCTGGAAATCAGCAGTACGACAGCAATGGAACTTAAACTCAATGTAAGTTTGGTCTTAAGTTTCATAGTCGGCCCAAAGATACGAAATTATTGGAGAAAATTTACTTTTTGTCGAGTTCTTAAAGAATTTTAAATAATTTTTCTTATATTTACAAAAATCGGAATAGATATGATAAAAAGTTTTCTGAACAGCACCGACGACAAGAGCGCCATTACAAAAAGAGAAATACTCAAAGCCTGCATCAAACACAATCACTGCAGCATTGCCGATTTGAGCAAAACGCTCGGCATAAGCGTTCCTACCGTCACAAAGCTGATCTTGGAGCTCATTTCCGACGGCTATATTCAGGATGATGGGAAAATCGGCACCAGCGGCGGACGGAGACCCAGCATCTACGGACTCAATCCCGCCGCCGGCTATTTCCTCGGCATCGATGTTGCCCGGCAGCATTTCCACATTGCAGTTTCCGACTTCAAGGGAGAAATTATCCATTTCATTCAGGACATAGAATTCGTTCTGGAAGCAAATGCGGACTCCTTCCGCAATATGTGTGCCCTCATCAAGGAGGAAACCGGCAAGGCCAACATCAGCTGGGACAAGGTTCTGGGTGTCGGAATAAGCCTTTCAGGCAGGGTCAACCCGGAAAAAGGCTTCAGTCTCACCTACTTCGTAAGCGACGACATCCCCCTGAAAGACCTATTCCAGAAAGAACTCGACGTGCCTGTCACCATCGAGAACGACTCCAGGGCGATGGCATACGGAGAGTATATGAGCCTCGGCAAGGATGCCAACCCCAATATGCTGTTCATAAATCTCAGCTGGGGGCTCGGGATGGGCATCATCGTGAACGGAGAATTGTACTACGGCACATCCGGATTCTCCGGCGAAATCGGCCACTTCCCTCTTCTCGACAATGACGTCATCTGCCGTTGCGGCAAGATAGGATGCCTTGAGACCGGCGCTTCCGGATCCGCTCTCAAACACTGGATTCTGAAAAAACTCTCCGAAGGGCGCCAGTCATCACTCAGCAAACTTGACGACATCAGGCTTCACAACATACTCGAAGCCATCGAAGCCGGTGACGTGCTTGCCATTGAAGGCATAGGCCAGATCGGAGAAACTCTGGGACGCGGCATCGCAGGCCTCATCAACATCTTCAACCCCGGACTCGTAGTCATAGGAGGGAGACTCATAGTGGGCCGCGACTACCTGATGCTGCCCATCAAGACCGCAGTCAACCGCCTCTCCCTTTCAAAGGTCAGCGCCGACACAAAGTTGCGCTTCTCCAAGCTTGACCGCCGCGCCGCCTCCACGGGCAACTGCCTCCTCAGCCGCGGCAAACTGCTCGGCGTAATTTGATTTTCAGCGAACTCAAGAGACTGCTTTAAAGTGATTGGGTTATTTTCTTATGAACTTTTTCTGTCTTTCGATTCTGTCATTTCTGAAAGATTCCGGCGTCAGCCCACATTTTTCCAACCAATTTTCTGATTTGCCGGTTTGCGTTGCAGTTAAGTCGCTTCCATCGGTTTAAGGCATTGGGACCTGCGCCAATATGGAAGCGACGCTTTTTAATATGGTGGTATAACGGACATTTTGCCGATAATCCACATTTTCCCCCTGTTAAGCCGAAATCAGGACAAACGGAAAGGCTTTCTTAATCAGTAAGTCTTGAGGAGACTTGAAATTCTGGTCAATGTTGGTTATCTTTGTGACCGATTCGCGGGTGT
>JAKSKJ010000054.1 GCA_024401795.1 Bacteroidales bacterium
CTGTTTTGAAATGGTTGATGAATTTTATTATGTAAGATTTTTATTGTATTTTGGTCCGGTTAAAACAGGTTCTTATATTTGCATATGCACGTCACATTGCTTACTGTGGGGAAAACGGATGTCCCCTGGGTGCGCGAGAGTTTGAACATCTACGTCTCCAGGCTGTGCCATTATGTCCCGTTCACGCTGACGGAGATCCCGGAACTCAAGAACGTGTCGTCTCTGGACAGCGCTCAGATAAAGTCCCGGGAGGGAGAATTGATTCTGAAGGCCGTCAAGCCGTCGGACGAACTTGTGCTGCTGGACGAGCGGGGCAGGGAGTATTCTTCGCTGGAATTTTCGTCGATGCTGGAGGAGAAGATGTCGAGGGGCGGCAGGGATCTGGTTTTTGTGATAGGGGGAGCCTACGGCTTTTCCCCGAAAGTGTATGACAGGGCGGACGGGAAGATTTCCCTGTCCAGAATGACGTTCTCCCACCAGATGGTGAGAACGATTTTTGCAGAGCAGTTGTACAGGGCTTTCACCATAATGAGAGGGGAGCCGTATCATCACGAATGAAAGGAAAAATCTGTATATTTCTGAGCATCATATTGCTGGCAATGGCAATAGGCTTCCCTCGCACGCCGGGCGAGACGGCTTCGGCGGCGCGTAAGGTGGAGCGGATTCTGGCCGACAGGCTTGCGACGCTTGAAAAGTATGCCGACAGGATGCTTGAAGAGTCTCCGTATGAATGGACGGAGGTTGGCGGAATACCCGGTGATATGGTGATATACCGGTACCTCGACGATTCCATTCAGTGCTGGGTCAACCAGTTCTCCGTGGTGAATGATGACATTGCTGCCGGAACGTTGAGGCAGAGGCTTACCAATCCGGGCGTTTCCGTGTTCTCGCCTCTCGCGGAGATAGGCGGAACCTACGGATTCTACAATTTCGGGCCCAAGTGGTATCTGGCAAAATGCAGGGAGGAGGGCAACGTGAAGGTGATTTACGGTCTTGCCCTTACCAATTCTCTGGACACCAGGACTTTCACCGGAGTCAATCCGATGTTCCATTTGGGGGGCAACTATTCGTTCCGGCCTTTGTCGTACAGCGAAGGGAACGAGGTGAAGGTGGATGGTGTACCGGTATTCAAGGTCCAGTATGAATCTCTCAGCGGCAGTGTGGCATCCAACGTGCTGTTCGTGTGGCTGTCGTTCGCCCTGTTCATACTGGGTTCCATTTTCCTTCTGTTGAAGACGCCTACGCTCAGGCAGATGCGGCTCGTGTCGTCGGGGATGGTCCTGGCGGTCTGCGCAATGTTGCTGTGGGGGCGGGTTGTGCAGGACCGGTACGTGATATTCTCCCCTACAATGTATGCGGACGGTGTGGTGTTCTACTCGCTGGGAGCGGTTCTGCTGATAAACGTTGCCATCACTCTGCTGGCGGTGAATCTTTTCATAGTCCGCAAGAGCATTTTCGACTCCATCCGTTCCCGGAAGTCGGTGGCGGTTTCGGGACTGGCGGTTTTCCTGGCCATTATCCTGATAATAGTCTATACGCACCTGAGTACCAGGAGCATCATTCTCAATTCCAACATAACGCTGGAGATGTACAAGTTGGAAACCCTGTCCGGCTACACGTTCCTGGTGATGGCATCGTATCTTGTGATGCTGATGAGCATACCTATGCTGCTGATGCTCGTCAGACCGTCGCTGCGGCTTTATCTGGGCATCCGTTTCGACCCGTTCTCTTCGCGTTCGAGGATAGTCTATTCGGTTCTGGTGTCTTTGTATTTCGTGACCTTGTCTTCGTTGCTGGGGTTCAGAAAGGAACAGGACAGGCTGGAAGTGCTGGCCAACAGGCTTGCCGTTGACAGGGACATATCCCTTGAACTGCAGTTGAGGAGGGCGGAAAAGAACATAGCCTCGGATGGAGTCATAGCATCTCTCACCCTGATTCAGAACGGTGAGGTGTCGATTCTGCACAGACTCAGCGATATGCACCTTGCACGCCTTTCGCAGAACTACAACATCTCGGTGTATCTCGACCCCGCCGCGGTATCTATGGTGCAGAACGGGGATCCCGTGAGCGAGGATTCCAATTTTTCATTTCTTCAGGACAAGCTGGGGCATCCTTGCTACGCCGGGGTGTTTTTCTATAATCTGCCCGGGTACGGGCTCAGAAGCCTCACCGTTCTTGTGGAGCCCAGGTCCGATGCCAACGACCGCGGCTATGCAAGCCTTTTCGGACTGGCGCCTCCCGGGAGCGTAGCCGTTCCGTCGCAGTATTCCTATGCCCATTACGACGGGAGGCAGATTCTCCATTACAAGGGGAATTTTGCCTATTCAATCAGGATGGACGACCGCCTGAACAGGCGGATTTATGAAGACAAGCTGGATCACTATATTTCCGGAGGATACACCCATTTCTATAACAGAGTGGGAAACGGTGAGTCAATCATTATCACGAGGGAGAGCGTGGGCATCGTCCATTTCCTTATCTCGGCTGTGATGATAGCGCTTGCCTGTTATCTTCTCGTGTCGCTGCTGTCCGTGGGCCGCAGACGGAAGGAGGAACGGCAGTTCCGGAAAACATATTACAGGGCCAGGATAAATCTGGTGCTGATGCTGTCTCTGATTCTCACTCTTCTTGCGATGACTCTGGTCAGCGTCACGTTCGTGTACCGGCGCAACGAGGCGAATCAGCACAGCATTATGTCGGAAAAGATAAGCTCTATCCAGACCATGCTGTCCGGCAGGGTGGGCGGCGCCGTTTCGATTGAAGGGATGCTGGGCGAAGACCCGCATTTCCTTGAGGAAGCCGGAAACAACAGCAATACGGATATCACGCTCTATGCTCCGAACGGTTGCATTGTGATGTCAACGGTTCCCGGGGTGTATGCAAGGCATATGATGGGAATCAGAATCAACGGCGAGGCTTTCAACAACATTATGTATAAGGGCCGCCGCTACTTCATACAGAAGGAGCGGATAGCGTCACACGTGTATTACAGTATGTATGCTCCCCTGATGTCCGATGACGGCAGGGTGCTGGCAATCATCTGCGCTCCTTATGCCGACGACAGCTACGACTTCGAGCACGATGCCATAACCCATTCTATGATGATTGTGTCCGTGTTCCTGCTCCTTCTGCTGCTGGCCCGCTTCGTCACCTCGACGATGGTGGACAGGATGTTCAAGCCTCTGAGCGAGATGGGAAGGAAGATGAGCAATGCCGGTATTGAGAATATCGAGAAGATTGAATATGAGAGTGAAGATGAGATTTCGTCGCTTGTGGAGGCGTATAACAGGATGGCGGACGAACTGACCGAGAGTACCAAGCGGCTGGCGCAGGCGGAGAGGGACAAGGCCTGGAGCGGGATGGCGAGACAGGTGGCCCACGAGATCAAGAATCCGCTGACTCCCATGAAACTTCAGCTGCAGAGGATAATCAGGCTCAAGGACAGGAACGACCCGACCTGGCAGGAGAAGTTCGACGAGATGACAAAGGTGCTTCTGGACCATATCGACATTCTCACAGACACGGCTAATGAATTCTCCACCTTCGCGAAACTCTATACGGAGGAACCCACGGAGATAAAACTGGACGACGTGCTTCAGGAGGAAATTTCGATGTTCGATTGCAAGGGGGCGATAGAGTTCGAATACTTCGGTCTGGAAGGCTCGGTCGTGAGCGGTCCGAAACCCCAGCTCACCCGTGTGTTCGTGAACCTCATAAACAATTCGGTCCAGGCGTTGGAAGGGTGTGAGGACGGCCGTGTGCGCGTGTCTTTGAGGAACTCCATCCGCGACGGCTATTACGACATCGTCTTTGAAGACAACGGTGCCGGTGTCTCGGAGGAGAACACAGACAAGCTGTTTACGCCTAATTTCACGACCAAAAATGGCGGATCCGGACTCGGACTCGCCATTTCGAAGAGTATTCTTGAACGTTGCGGAGCCTCAATCTCCTACAGCAAATCCTTTGCTCTCGGAGGGGCCTGCTTCACGATTCAGTATCCCAAAGGTGCCGCTTAGACCCTCTGGCCGTATGAACGGTCTGTGGTGTTGACGGTGATGACGTCTCCCTGGTTGATGAAGAGGGGGACCATAATCTTTGCGCCGGTCTCGAGGGTGACTTCCTTGAGGGCGGAGGTGGATGCGGTGTTACCCTTTACTGCGGGCTCCGAATATGTGACCTCAAGGGTTACATAGGTGGGAAGTTCGCAGGTAAGGCAGCGCTCTTCGGCTCCGGTGACGAACATCATCTCCACGTGCTGCCCCTCTTTCATAAGGTCTGCATTGTCAACCACGTCTTTGGGGAGGCTGATCTGCTCGTATGTTTCCTCGTGCATGAAGTTGAATCCGTCCTCGTCTCCGTAAAGGAACTGGTAGGGGCGGCGTTCCACCTCGATTGTTTCGATTTTTGCACCTGCAGTGAAAGTGTTTTCAAGGATGCGTCCGTTTTCAAGGTTGCGGAGTTTGGTCTTGACGAAAGCGGGGCCTTTGCCGGGCTTGACGTGCTGGAACCAGACAATCATACAGGGCTTTTCGTTGAATTTCAGATAAAGTCCGTTTTTAAAATCAGCTGTTGTTGCCATAAAATATTGTTGTTTGGATTTTGTTCTGCCGCGAATTTAGGCATTTGACTGCATTATTGCAAATTTTCAATGTCTCTTGCCGTTTGTTCAAGGAGCCATTTGGGGGTGGAGGTGGCTCCGCAAACCCCCACTTTGTCGCCGGAGCGGAACCACTGCTTCTGCAGTTCTCCGGGATTGCCTATGTGGTATGTCCTTATGTTCACGCTTCTGCATAACTCGCAGAGTACCTTTCCGTTGGAGCTGGTCTTGCCGGACACGAAGATGATGATGTCGTGGGAACGGGCGAATACGGCCAGCTCCTCGTGGCGTGACGCCACCTGGGAGCAGATGGTGCTGTGGATTCTGAGTTTTTCCGGCGAGGACATCCGCCCTTGCAGGTAGTTGCAGATTTCCTTGTATCCGACGGGGCTCATCGTTGTTTGCGAGAATATCTCGATGTCCCTTGCGGTGCAGATGGCACCGGAAGACACCAGGTCCTTGAGTTGCTGAATGTCCTCCACCACGATGGCGTCTCCGTCCGCCTGGCCCACCAGACCGAGTACTTCGGCGTGGCCTATCTTGCCGAATATCACTATCTGACCGGGCTCCGGGAGGCTTTTCAGCCGCTGGTAGGATTTTTTTATGCTCTTCTGGATATTGAGCACTACCGGGCAGGTGCAGTCTATGATGTCGAATCCGAGTTCCTCAATCTGTTTATATACCCGGGGAGGCTGCCCGTGGGCTCTGATAAGGATGGTCTCTCCCTTGGCGTTTACCGGAATGTCGTAGATGTCGTTCCTGTCGAGGGTGACAAGCCCCTTTTCCCTGAGTCTGGCCAGTTCCGCTTCGTTGTGGACTATGGCTCCGAGGGAATACAGGCTTTTGCCCCCGCCTTCGAGGAACTTCTCCGCCTTGCCTATTGCGCGGATGACTCCGGCGCAGAAGCCGGACTGGCTGTCTATCTCTACGCTCAGCATTCCCTTATCGACAGTTTGCCCTGTATGAGACCCCTCAACCAGGCGACTTCCTCCCTTATGCTCATATCGGAGTTGTCCAGAGTGAAGGCGTCATCCGCTTTCTGCAGCGGAGAGACTTCTCTGTGTGAGTCTATGTAGTCCCTTTCGCGCAGGTTGTCAAGCACATCTTCCATCAGAGGGCTTTCACCCTTGGCGACCATTTCATCGTAGCGGCGCCGGGCCCTGACCTGCTCGGAAGCTGTCATAAACACTTTTATCTCCGCATTCGGGAACACGGTGGCGCCTATGTCCCTGCCGTCCATCACCACGCCACCCGAAGCTCCGAAAGCGTGGAGCTTGTCGTCCACGAAGTTCCTGACGTATGCAAGTGCCGACACGGGACTTACCTGCCGGGACACTTCCATCGAGCGGATCTGCTTCTCCACGCATCTTTCTCCGATGTACAGTTTGCCTTCAGCTCCGAAGTGGAGGTCCAGACGCCCGAGGGCGTTCCTGAGTTCAGTGTCGATGGTGTTGTCGGGGGATATGAGATTCTCCTCCTGCGCAAAGAGGGTGACGCCTCTGTACAGGGCCCCGGAATCCAGATACAGCAAACCGAATTCTTTTGCCACGGTTTTTGCAAAGGAACTTTTGCCGGTGGAAGAATAGCCGTCAACGGCGATGATTATTTTCGAGATGTCCATAGGCTTACAAAAATAGAAATTTTTATCGATATTTGTATTTCAAATCATTTTGTTAGATGAAGATACTCATTGTTGACGATGAACGTGCCATCCGCAACTCCCTGTCTGAGATAATGGCGGATGAGGGATATTCCGTGGATACGGCCGAGAACGGGCGCGCCGCCGTGGAAATGGCGGAGAAGGAGCATTATGACGTTGTTTTCTGTGATATAAAGATGCCGGAGATGGACGGAATCGAGGTGCTGGAGAAACTCAAGGAGGACGGCGTGGACTCCGAAATGATAATGATTTCCGGCCACGGCGACATCTCCACCGCCGTCGATTGCATCAAGAAGGGGGCGTTCGACTTCATTCAGAAGCCTCTGGACCTCAACAGAATCCTCATCACCGTCAAGAACGCTACGGACAAGACCGCTCTGGTGAAGGAGACCAGGATTTTGAAGAAGAAAGTCTTCGGTCAGCAGATGATAGGGGAGTCCCCGGCGATGACGCATATCCGCGAAATGATCGGCAAGGTGGCGGCCACGGATGCGAGGGTGCTCATAATGGGCTCCAACGGCACCGGCAAGGAACTGGTGGCCAGAAGCCTGCATCAGCAGAGCAAGCGCAGTTCGATGCCCTATGTGGAGGTGAACTGCGCCGCCATTCCTTCCGAACTGATTGAAAGCGAGCTGTTCGGCCACGAGAAAGGTTCCTTCACATCTGCCATCAAGCAGCACAAGGGCAAGTTCGAGCAGGCGGACGGAGGCACTCTCTTCCTCGACGAAATAGGGGATATGAGCCTGGCCGCGCAGGCCAAGGTGCTGAGGGTGCTGCAGGAGCGCAAACTTTCACGGGTGGGCTCCGACAAGGACATCGAGGTGGACGTGCGTGTGATAGCCGCGACCAACAAGGACCTGCGTGCCGAGATAGAGGCGGGCCGCTTCCGCGAGGACCTGTTCCACCGCTTGAGCGTGATAGTGATTAACGTTCCTTCCCTTGACGAGAGGAAGTCCGACATTCCGCTTCTTGTGGATTACTTTGTCGATCAGATATGCTCCGAAAGTGGTATGAAACGCAAGCAGTTCTCGTCGGAGGCCGTTGGCAGACTGCAGGAGAAGTCCTGGACGGGAAACATCCGGGAACTGCGCAATGTGGTGGAGCGCCTTCTCATCCTGGGCGGTGAAGTCATTTCCGCGGAGGACGTCGGGCTGTACGTGTAGGAGGAGTTCTATTTCTGCCGGCAGTAAATCTGCACGGGGCAGCCGTTCAGGTTGAAATTCCTGCGCAACTGATTCTCGAGGAAGCGTTTGTACGGTTCCTTGATGTATTGCGGCAGGTTGCAGAAGAAGACGAAGGCGGGGA
>JAKSKJ010000055.1 GCA_024401795.1 Bacteroidales bacterium
AGCCATCCTCTTTATTTATAATTTCGGGCGAGCCAGGCGAGGGGAGTGGTGCCTTCGATGGACTTGAATTTGCGGTTGAAGAGGTTGCCGTCCTTGAAGCCGCAGACCCCGGCAATCTCTTCCTGCGTGGCCTGGGGATGCGAGAGCATATATTCCTTGGCGAACTCTATGCGGCGACGGTTCAGATAGTTGCGGAAACCGCTGCCGAAGGCGGATGTCACGACGTTTGTCATAGTAGCCCGGCTTACGCCCATCATCTTTGCGAGAGACTTGACAGTCAGGCTGTCATCCGTGAAGATATGGTCTTCATCCATCAGTTTCTTCAGCCTCTGCTCCAGCAGTCTGGAGACGCTTGCGGACTTTGGGGAGCCCTTCCCGTCACGGTTTGACCTTCCGGCCCCGGAATTGCCGTGGAAAAAAGAAAAGAGGCTGGAAAATCTGCACATATCAGTCAGTTTTCCCAACCTCGTTTCAAATACCGTGCTAACGGCGTTTTGTCAGTCGATGTTCTCAATCTTCGCGGTCTCCCCGTTCTTGACGGAAACGCCGCCGCGCTTTGTCAGATGGAATTCAAAGGTGAAATCTGCCTGAGCGGCAGCCTTGTCAGGAGAGGGAATGTTCTTCGTCAGGGCTGCGGGAACATCGTATGTCCACGACCAGTCCGTATTGGAAGCCGCGACGGTGTATGCGCCGGGTTCGAGTCCTACAACGGTACCGGAAGCCGGAGTTCCGCTGCGGCCGCTGAGCACAACTGTGCCGGCAACGGCGCCCGCTTCATCGGTTATCTCGAAGAATACGCTTTCTCCGGCGGCGAGCCCCGTGCATTTCACTGTGATTGCGGAGAGAAGTTCGTTGCAGCGGTCGCAATACATAGTGCTGCCCAGGTCTGTGATGCCGTGCGCCCCGCCCTGGAAAGTGTCCGCCTTGCCGGGAAGATGGATGTCGTCTTTCCTGACGCCGTATTTGCGCACGAGCGCGTTCGTGCTGCTTGTGATGGAATGTATGTGCCCGTCTCCGTCAGTGTGGCCTGTCTGCTTGTCCACCACAACGGCGTCTCCAATTCTGTTGAGCGCCTCGTTGAAGCAATATCCGTTGACGTAATTGCGCCAAAGGCTGATTTTCCCTCCGGTCACGTATCCGGACGGAACGTAAACGAGGAGGTCTCCGTTGCCTGAAGCATCGAAACGGGGCCTGTCGACGCCCTGCATCAGCATCCGGTTGTCGTGTACCCTGACGTCCAGCCCCGTTGCCGTGACTCCCGTGGCGAGTATCCAATACATCCCCACGTATCCCTTGCCGTAGACGGTGTTGTCCATAATTTCAACCACCGCGTCTTTGGCGGTGCACTGCGACACGGCAATCCATGCCTGGTCTCCCTCGATGGGATGGGCTTCGCTGCCGAACACGTTGTCGCGGATGACGGCCCGTTTTGTCATCATACCGCCGTTGAACACACGCACGTTCCCTCCCTTCTGGCTGAGTCTGGTGATTATCTCATTGTCGTGGAAAAGGAATTCGTCCGTGGTGCCGGTAGAACGCTGCAGCCACTGTATGAAAGTGCCGCTGGCATAGGTGGCGCCCACACTGCTCTTGTTCTTGAGAGTGGGGAATCTGGCGGTGCAGTTGGTGACATCCGCCGTGCATCCCGAGAACTCAAGCCTTCCGAAACCGCTTGCCTTGTTGTCAACTATTATGATGCTCTTGCCGCTGAAACCGAGGTCGGAAACGGTACAGTCGGGTTTTGAGCCTGTTTTTGTCTCGAGTACCAGCACGAAATCCCTGAGCATCGGAACTGCTTCTCCTGCGATTCCCTTGATGGTTAGCGATTTACTTCTGGTGAACACCTCGGCGCCGTGGGAGTTGATATTGGAGACTGCATTGGTGGCGTAGTCGGAGCCGTACTCCCCGATGCCGGCGGGGCAGGGCTTGACCTTGATTGTGGATGCGCTGCCGGAGGGAGCACTGTCGATGGCCTCCTGCAGAGTCTTGTATTCAGTGCCGTCATCCAGGATGAACGGCTTGAATGTCTGCGCGCCGGCGGAAAAGGCCAGCGTGGCGGTAATGAGTGTAAAGAGGAACTTTTTCATAATCAGTTTTCCGGGGCTGTGCTTAATTGTGCCGCCACGTCGGCGCCCCAGGCGGACGTGACGGAAGTCTTGGATTCTTCAAATGGAACAATCTGCGCCATAATCCTGAACTGCAGCCGGGCTTCCGCGTTCGGGGCGGTGCCGGCGGCGTAACTGTCGAACAGAGTCTCTGAGGCGGAGAATCCCGCCTTCACAGGGAACTTATAATAGTAGTATCCGCCGATTTTTATCCAGTTCTGCTTTGCGAGGCCGGTGAACGTACCCTCGGAGTCGAGGTCGCAGTTGCGCAGAATGACCGTTTCATCATCTTCCGTTACCGTTCTTACCCAGTCTGCGGCCAGAGTGGCACGGAGATAGCCCGCCACGTTGCCGGTGTTGGTGACATTTGCATCTGTTTCAGCTCCTGCCGTCACGGCGTCGGTGATGACTGCTCCGGGCTCGGCGATTGTGACGGTGTAGGTATGCATCTGCCCTGCAAGCCACGATTGTCCGTCAAGAAGCGTTCCGAGGTCGAGTTCTTCCGTGTGTGAGCCTTCGCCCTCAACGGTGTAGCAGATTCTCAGTTTAGTGCCGTCTCCGGCTTTGAATGACCGTGGAATGCAGAATATCGCATCCCCGTCGGCAGGGTTGAGTGTGAAATCGGCAGTGGCCGGAGAAGCCTCGGGATGGCTCCAGCTGACGCAATCGGCTGATTTGGGTCCGGCGCTGAAATTGATGCTGCAGGTTCCGCTCGCCGGCATTCCCGTAAGGCTTGCTCCGGTGAGGGTGAACTTGCCTCCTGTGTTGCCCTGACGCACGCGTACGCCGGCAAAGACGTGAATGAAGTTGACGTCCGTGCTGACTGTGCCGCCCCGCACGAGGCTGATGTCCCTGCTCGCAAAGAGAAGGTCCTCCTGCTCCGCCGCCTCGGTGGGATATCCGTTTCCGAGCCGCAGAACCATTGCGGGGGCTGCCTGTCCTGCATCGTAGGAACTTGCAATATCTATGTAAGGAGGCAGGCTTGCCGGTGCGGAGAAATAGTAGCGCAGCCTGCTGTCAGCCGGCCATTCGATGTCGTTGTAAACCAGAGTCCACACTTCCTCTCCGGGAATCTTCGAGAATGTGGCGGCAAGGTCGCCGCTCCTGTCCGTCGTGCCGGAATATACTGCAAAAGCGCGGAAGCCGTCAGGGAAGCGGACTGCAAAATTAAGGGCGCTTACCGGAGTCCCTCTGGTCGGGAGGGCTTCATCCATAGGAGAAATGCTCTCCTGCACTGCAATGTCCGCAGTCCCGGCAATTTCCGCGATGACTTCGGGGGCTGCGGATTTCAATTCGGCGGTGCCATAGGATGGAACGATGCGCACGGCCGCCGCATTCTCCGGAACGGAGTCCGGCCCCTCGGGGACGAATGTGTCTTTCCCGCAGGAAATCAGGGCTGTGCAGCACATGATGATAATCAGTTTCCTTTTCATATTTCAATATTTTAACGTTGCAAAGGTAAGGTGACCCGGGCGGGCCGGCAATGTCAAAATGACTTGTTTTCTGCCAAAATGCCGAAACAACGAAAAACACAACGAAATACCACTTGCCCTGTATGCAAGGAAATGTGAAAAATAATTACTAATTTTGCGCGATAACGGGTTGCCGTATGCGGCCCCGGCAATGGAAAAACAAAAATTACATATATGAAAATCGCGAAAATTCTCTCTGTTGCGCTCGGAATCACTGTAACTTTCAGCGCCGTAGCGCAGAGCGCATCGGAAATTGCCGCCGCTAAGGCGATGGCCCAGCAGTATGGTTATTCCGAAAACGACATCAATTCCATGATGAACGGTCGTAACGGCGGAAACCCGGCAGGAAATCAGCAGTCTCAAGTGCAGTCTTATCCGCAATTGAATGCCTCAAAGGGGGCAGGGCAGACCAATCCCAGGTCCGCATCGCTTACCGGTATTCTGGATCCTACCACAGGAGAGATGGCGGAATTGAGGATAGGTCCGGACGGGCTTCCCGTTTATCCGGAAATGTCAAAAAAGGTTGATGAAAACGATATTTACGGGCAGGACTATTTCAAATCGCGCGGATTGGGCGTTATACCGAGTTACAACGCACCCGCGCCGGCCAGCTATATTCTCGGCCCCGGAGATGAGGTCACCATAGATGTCTGGGGCAGCACCGTATCGCACGTGGTGGCCACGATAGAGAATGACGGCAGTATCAATATGCCTGACCTCGGACCTGTCTATCTGGCGGGAATGAGCCTGCAGGCAGCGGAGAATTCACTCAAGGCCCAGCTCGCCCGGGTTTTTTCCGGGCTGGGGGATGACAATGGAGAGACCTATCTCAAGATAGCCGTGGGCAAAATCAAGGGAGTGGTGGTAAATGTTTCCGGTGAGGTGCAAACTCCCGGTGCGTACACAATACCTTCACTTTCAACGATTCCGTCTGCAATCTTTATGGCCGGAGGCTTGAGGGATAAGGGCTCTGTGCGAAACATCGCCCTTTACCGCAAGGGAAAGAAAGTTGCAGGCTTTGACCTTTACGAATTCATATTCAAAGGCAGGTTCGACGAGAAACTCCGCCTTCAGGACGGGGATGTCATAACTGTTCCGGCATATACCAACGTCGTTTCCGTGAAGGGGGCCTTTATGCGCCCGCAGCGCTACGAGATGAAGGACGGTGAAAGCGTCATAGACCTTATCGGCTATGCCCAGGGCTTCTCATCCGATGCCCAGAGAACGGGCGTCAACGTGATGCGCAAAGGTGTTGACGGGGGCCGCGCATTCGACGTGGTCGCGGAGTCGTTCGGGACTTTCCGCCTCAAGGACGGAGATGTGGTTAGTGCCAGGGAATACGTCAACCAGTATCAGAACAATGTCCGGATTATCGGTCCCGTGAAATATCCGGGCTCCTATGCAATCGGCGACGGCATCAATGATCTTGCTTCGCTCGTGGGAGCGGCCGGAGGCCTTATTGAGGGAGCATATACGGGACGCGGGCAGATAAGCCGTCTGGACAGTAACCGCCAGCCGGAGTTCCTTGCGTTCGACCTTACCCAGGTGTTGCAGGGCGGTAGGAAAATAGACTTGCGCAGAGAAGATATCGTGACCATTTACAGCCACGACGATATGAATGTCAGCCGTTTCGTGACTATTGACGGAGCGGTGAAGGAGCCGGGAGTTTATTCTTTCCGAGATAGCCTTACCGTAGGCCGTCTCATCAACGATGCCGGGGGGCTTACGGAGGATGCCTACATCGCCGGTGGCCAGATTACCCGCGAGGGTTCCGACGGACATCCCGTGATTGTTCCATTTGACGTTCAGAAGGCGACGAGGGACATTCTTGAGTTTGCTGTAATTCCCGGAGATGCGGTACGTATATACAGCATAAAGGAATTGAGAAAGAACACTACGATAACAATAAACGGAGAGGTCAACGCTCCCGGAATATACGTTTACAGGGACGGAATGACTTTGTCGGAACTAGTCGAGCTGGCGCACGGATGCACTCAGGGGGTGGACCTCACGAACGTGGAGATTGCCAGTCGCGGAGGCCGTCAGCGCGGCACGGTCCAGACCATCGATCTTGAGGAGAATCCGGATTTCTGGAAAGCCGAACTCAAACCCTACGACGTGGTGTCGCTCAGGCGCTTGACTTATTTCCGTCCTCAGACTGCCGTGACGGTGGAAGGGGAGGTGATGGCTCCGGGTACTTATGTGATAGACAAGGCTCAGGTGCGTTTGTCCGACGTGATGTCCCGCGTGGGAGGATTCACGGATGATTCCTACCCTCACGGCGCGAAACTCGTGCGTGTGCTCACCGAGGAGGAGCAGGAGCGCCAGAAACTTGCCCTCGAGATTGCGGCCAGCAAGATAGGCGGCAAGATCAAGGTGGACTCACTGGTTCTTGAAGACCGTTACAATATCGGTATCGATCTGGAGATGGCTATAGCAAACCCCGGTTCCGTAGCAGATGTTATCCTGCGTGCCGGAGACATTATCGAGGTGCCTCAGATGAACAATACGGTGAAAATTTCCGGAGGTGTGTTTTACCCCAATACCGTGGCATTCAATGAAAAGGAAGACTGGACTTACTATATAAGCCAGGCCGGTGGATATACAAAGCAGGCCAGGGTGGGAAAAACCTACGCTGTATATATGAACGGTCAGGTTGCCCGGCGTAACAGGATAAAGGAGGAGCCCGGTATGGAAATCATTGTGCCGGAACGTTCGGAATCGGAAAACACAAGGCTTTCTCCGGCTGAGATAGCGTCTCTTGCATCATCCGCCACATCGGTTGCGGCACTCGTCATGTCAATCATCAAAATGTTCTAGCGCTATGGAAGAGCAGAATCTGAACAACATAGCTCAGGAAGAGCAGGAGATAGATTTCAAGGCTATAGGCCTCAGACTTTGGATAAAGAAGAAATTCATTCTCAAGGTCTTCGCCGCATTCGTCGTACTTGGCCTGCTTGCCGCCATTTTCCAGCAGCCGAAATATACTGCGACCTGCACTTTTGTGCCCCAAACCGGCTCCAAGAGTTCCGGAGGCTCGCTTTCCTCGCTCGCTGCAATGGCCGGAATCAATCTGGGCGATATGACTGCGGGTCAGGATCTTTCCCCGACCATATACCCCCAGCTTCTTTCCAACGTGGAGTTCCGCAAGGATCTGATGCGCGTGCCGCTGCATCTCAAGAAATATCCTGAACCGGTGTCGATGTATGAGCTGATGACAGACCCGAAGTACAAGAAGCTCACTTTTGCCGGTGTTTTGGAGGGCGTCAAGAAATACACCATCGGCCTGCCGTTCACCATTCTCGCGGCCATAAAGGGTAAGCCTGAGGATGTGGTCGTGCCCACTGAAGACGGCAAGTCATCCCCGATAAGCAGCTACACCCAGGACGAGTACAAATGCACCAAGGCTCTTGACAAGATGGTTTCCGTGACGGTGGAGAAGAAGGAAGGATTCCTTACCATCTCCGCCACTCACAGGGAGGACGTGGCCAGCGCGGAGTTGTGTCAGGCGGTTTTCGACCTGATGGACAAATACGTGACGGACTTCAGGCTTATGAATGCGCGCAAGACCGAGGGCTACATCAGGGACCGTTATGAAGAGGCCAAGGCGGACTACGAGGCCAAGCAGATTGCCCTTGCGCGTTTCGTGGATGCCAACCGCGGAATCCTCACCGCAACGGCACAAGTCAGGCACGAACAGTTGATGGCCGAGTACAATATGTCCAGTTCCCTTTATACCGAACTGTCCAAACAGTTGCTCCAGGCCGAGATGAAGGTTAAGGAGGATACTCCGGTACTTTCTCCGGTTCGGGGAGTCAGCGTGCCTATGAAGAA
>JAKSKJ010000056.1 GCA_024401795.1 Bacteroidales bacterium
ATGTTCCTGGTAAGGATGAACAACTGCTCCACAAGGCCTGCCGTCACACCTTCCCAGAAATAGTTGATTCTGCCTGCCGCATACTCATCATCAACGAAAACGCTGAATGCTTCCCTGTTGGATTCGATGTCGAAGGAGGGAAGAGTGTAGAATTCCATCAGAGCGGGATCGTTGATGTCCGTGAGGAGTTTGAAAATATTCTCGCTGTATGAGGCAACGGGCATTTCATAAAGTTCCGCAATGGCTTTGTCCGAAGTGAGGATGCCTATGGCACGATATTTTTGATTGAGGGTTACCAGCCCCGTGGCCACGTCCGGAGCCACCAGGAAATCAGGTTTGACCATTTTTTCCTTGTCGCTGAGAGTGATTTTCCCATCCTTCTGAGCCCTGAGGAAAGGAACAGCCTTGATATTCTTCGCAGACTCGATGAGATTGGCCATATCGGTCTTGAGAGCCTCGTTCGTCAATTCCTCCAAAGATGTCTGCGCATAGTCGGGAGCTTCTTCCTTTGTGTTGTTGTTGCTGCGGTTCTTGCAGGACGGCATCACCACTATGGCGATGGCAAGAAGAAGAGTTGAAATTTTTTTCATAAAATATTTTTGTTTTATTGTTTTCCTTTCAAACCGCTAATGTAATGATTTTTCGTCAAAAAACCTATTCCTTTCTCACAAACTTGCCGGGGATGTCAGTAATAAGGCAGAAGGATAGGAGAATGCTCATAAACAGGAGTACGGAAAGATTGAACCAGTAGGTAGGAATTTCCATATTCCCGATTACCTTCACACCGCTGTAGAAAGGAGCCCGTCCGTTCCTGGACCGGGGTTTGAGATAGACATAGCCGACGCGGGGGACTATCCTGTCGTTCACCACGGTGTGGGTATGGGAGGAATTCAGATTGACCATAAGGTTCTCCAACTGAAGATTGGTGTTGTCTTTTTTCATTTGGGAGAGGGCTTCGTTGCCCATCTCTCTGGCAATGGGGACCATTTTCGCATCTATCATCAACGTCAGTCTGTTGCCCCTGTCAGACAATGTCTTCTTTGCATTGTCCAAATACTCCCAGCGCGAATCATAGGAAGCGTCTCCCGTATAAGGCTCCAACCCGCAATCGTCGCTCAACTGCCTGAGTCCCGCAGAGAGGACCTTTTCGTGAATGGGATTCACTTCCTTGCCCTTGCGCCTCTCATCCTCCTGATTTTCAAGTTGTGACTGGAGTTCATAAATGAATCCCTTTTCGTAATACTGACAGGTGAATTTCTCGCAGTCAAGATCATACGTAAGTTTCTTGTAGTCGTTCATAGAGAAGGATGCCACCGCCAGAGCCTCGTAGGACCATCTGGAAGGGATGACATCACCGATGACGGGAACATTGCCCGTCTCGCTGCCCGGAGTAAGGTCATCGAAATGCACCACCAGACCGCAAAGCAATATCTGAGGTATCAGAAGCAGGGGGATGGTGATATAGATGGATACAACGGAACTCAGGCACTGTGACAGCAGCAGGCCTATCAGAGAAGACAGGAAAGCGGACAGGAAAAGAAGCAGCCACCATATCCGGAACATACCGTGAATGCCCATTATCTGATTGCCCACAACTATGAACAGCAGTGTCTGCACCATACACACAACCGCCATATAAAGCATTTTGGACCAGATGTAACTGCCGTATGACAGGTTCAGGAACTTCTCCCTTTTCAGAAGCGCCCTGTCCTTTATGATTTCCTCAGCGCTTCCGGACATCCCGAGGAAAATGGACACAATTATCGCCATAAAGAGATATGACGGCAGATTCTTGTTTTCCATCACGGTATATATGCCCGTGTCCGGAGTGAAACGGGTCAGAAAACCGCTGATGACCGCAAGAAGCGGAGCTTCCAGCAGAGTGACGGTCAGATATTGGATGTCCGTCAGTTTGGCGCTCAGATTCCTTTTCAGGAAAATGAGCATCTGAGAGAATCTGCCCGGACGTTTCTGGTCTGTCGGGGGAACATCCGACACATCGGCTGGTCCCGTTGACGGACGGTTCTTCAGATAAAGTTCGTGCCATTCCTCCGGTTTGACCTTGCGCTCCTCCGTCCTGTTCCCCCTGCTGTCAAGACCGGTCTCGTCTATTATATTGAGCACTATTTCGGGATTCACGTTGCCGCAGGCGGGGCAGGTGGATGTGTCGGCATCGGCATAATTGGCCATTTTCTTGAAATAGGACACGGCTTCTATGGGATTCCCGTCAAAGACAGGATAGCCTCCCTTGTCAAGCAGCCACAGCCTGTCGAAGAGTTTATACACATTTGATGATGGCTGATGAATGTTGACGATTATGAGCTTTCCCTTACCCGTCTGCTCCTTCAGAAGATTGATTACCTTTTCCGTGTCCGTGGAGGAAAGCCCGGAAGTGGGTTCGTCCAGAAAAAGGATTGCGGGCTCCCTTATGAGTTCCAGAGCAATGTTGAGTCTTTTTCTCTGCCCTCCGGATATGAATTTGTTGATGGGAGAACCCACTTTCAGGTCTTTTGCGGCATCGAGTCCCAACTGGGTCAGGACGGACATCACCCGGCGGTCCAGTTCCGCTTCCGGCATCTTGTCGAAGCAGAGTTTCGCCGTGTACCAGAGATTCTGATAGACGGTAAGTTCCTCCACCAGAAGATCGTCCTGGGGGACATAGCCGATGAGAGCCTTGGCTTCCGGTTCCCGGATGTCGTGGCCGTTGATGGTGATGCTGCCGCTCTGCGGATGAAGAGTGCCGTTGAGCAGGGACAAGAGGGTGGATTTTCCAACGCCGCTGCCTCCCATAATAGCCACCAGCTGGCCGCTTTCAAGGGTGAAACTGAAATCGTGGATTCCGTTGGAGGAGGCGGAATCGAAGCGGTACTCTATGTTCCGTCCGCACAGTTCCACGGTTTTTCCCGGTTCGACGTTTTCATACAGGGCCATTATCGTGGAATAGTACATCGGTGCCGTATTCCCCGCAACCCCGCTTCCCTTGAGGACGCCGCTCTGCTGCCAGATCTGGAATATTCCGCTGAATACGGGCACGTCGTTCATCATTACGACCGAGTCGCCCACATAACTGAACAGCAGCCTGTTGTTGGTAGAGTCGTAAAGAGTCTTGAGGGAACCTCCCCACAAAGGCTGAATCCATATATTGTCTCCCGGAATCCCTTCCACGAAATTGAAATAACCTGAATACCGGTCGTCGGAAATATTGAAATTCTCCCTGACTTTGAGGAACACCTCATCATCCGCACTGATTTCCTTTTCCCCCAATTTGCAGAATTCCATCAGACGCAAGAGGACCGAAGACTGTTCCTCGACGTTCACGCGGCTCGTCAGATTGGAGCAGATGCCGTTGACGATGGCCTCCGTGTCCATATCCGGAAACTCGTCATAAAAATCCCTGAGTTCCGAATACAGACGGCAATACGAAGACACATTCTGAATGCCGAAACAATATTTCAGATAAGTGTGAATCAAGTCCATCGCTTTGGATTTGTCCACACCGTTCCGCGTTCCCAGAAGGGCGAAGAGATTCAGGAGACCACAGACGACTACATCATTCATATCAGAAGTTTTGTGCAAAAATAATTGAAATTCTTGTTACTTTTGCTCCCGAATTATGGAAGTTAGAGCAAAAAAGGCCCTGGGCCAGCATTTTCTTACGGACCAGTCCATCGCCAGGGGCATAGTCGATGCACTTTCACCCGCCTCCGTTCCCGATGTTCTGGAGATAGGCCCCGGAATGGGAGTCCTTACGCAGTACCTGCTCCGCAGGGAGGACATCAGGCTCAAGATGGTGGAACTGGACAGCGAATCCGTCGTCTATCTGCTGACTCATTTCCCGGATATGCAGGGAAAACTCATCGAAGCCGACTACCTGAAACTTGACGTCCACAAGTTTTTCAAAGGGCAATACCGCATAATAGGAAACTTCCCCTACAATATCTCGTCCCAGATATTCTTCAAGATTCTCGAAGACAAGAATCTGGTTCCGGAGGTTGTATGCATGATTCAGAAGGAAGTCGCGGACCGCATAGCCGAAGGACCGGGAAGCAAGACGTACGGAATACTCTCCGTTCTCCTCCAAGCCTGGTACGACATAGATTACGTAATGGCCGTGGGGCCGGGGGCCTTTGCCCCTCCTCCAAAGGTCAAATCCGCAGTCATCCGCCTTCGGAGAAATTCGAGGACTGAACTTGGATGCGACGAGAAACTTTTCAAGACCGTCGTCAAAACCGCATTCAACCAGAGGCGAAAGACCCTGAGGAATGCCCTGAAGCCGCTGACAGGCACCGTATTCAATCCGGACAGCGCTTCAAGAATCTTTTCCGACCCCATTTTTGACCTGAGGGCGGAAAGATTGGGCGTTGAAGATTTCGTGCGGCTGACCCGATTGCTGTCCGAAGCCTGACCTGTACATTGCCACGACTTCTTCTCCACTCATCCCCAATTCGTCCATAATGATTTCTTCGAGATCCGCAGGGGAGACCTTCAGTTTCCTGCAGACTTCACGGAAGGAAGCGGCGGGATTGCCCGATGCCAGTCCGCTTTCCAGGGCAAGGTGGAACGCCTTATAACTTTTCTCAATATTACACATAGCCTTTATGGTTTTCTGCAAAGTTTAAGTTTTTCTTTAAATTTTGCGCTCTACAGGGCGTGGTTTTTTTAAAAATTTTATCTTTTTTAATAAATGTAAAGTTTATCTTTATTCTATAAAGTTCCGCTTTATTTTTCCTGCCCCCTGTATGTCATATCTTTGAAATATGATTTCACAAGTCCTTGTCAAAATCCACGATATCCGAAGGAGCAAGAAAATAACGGAAGCCTGGATGGCCGAAAGAATGGGCCTTTCGGCAGTAGCTTACAGCAATTTTGAGACCGGCAAGACCAAAACCGATCAGAAAAGGGTGGAACAGGCCGCCAATCTGCTGGGCATTCCCCTGAAAGAACTGTATTCCGAGGACAGCAAGCCATATGGCGCCGGAGAGAGTCTTCTGGAGACTCTCATACGCAAGGACAAGGAAATAGAGAGCCTGAAAGGCAGTCTGTCTTCGGCAAATTCCATCATTGAATCCCAGAAACAGACAATCGATGCCCTGAAAGAGCTGAAAGTCATATACGAGAAGCAACTCGGTCTGTAAAAAGTTAGTAACTTTGTGCCGTATGGCACAGGAAAACCATCTTCTGGACTTTATGAACGCAGACCTGCTTGAAGCGGGTCTGGACGAAGCCGGGCGCGGGCCTCTGGCGGGACCCGTATTCGCGGCCGCCGTGATTCTCCCGGCAGGCTTCTCCCACCCCCGCCTCAACGATTCGAAGAAGATGAGCGCCAAAGAAAGGGAGGAACTCAGGCCAATCATCGAAAAGGAGGCTATTGCCTGGGCCGTGGAACAGGTAAGCGCGGAGGAAATCGACAGGCTCAACATCCTGTGGGCAAGCGTCGCCGGAATGCAGAGGGCCGTGCGCAGGCTCTCCGTCAAGCCGGAATACCTGCTCGTTGACGGCAACAGATTCAAACCGTTCGACGGTTACCGCTACGCAACCGTAGTCCACGGCGATGCCACGTACAAGAGCATTGCGGCGGCATCGGTCCTGGCCAAGACCTACCGGGACGACCATATGAGGGAACTTGCAAAAAAATATCCGCAATACGGTTGGGAGAGGAATATGGGATACCCCACGCCCGAGCATATTGCGGCTATAAAATCATTCGGCCTGACACCGGAACACCGCCGGAGTTTTCATCCGAAGGAATTGGAACCCACCCTTTTCTGACGGTTCTCAGTCGAAGTTCCGGGAAGCGAACGGCAGAGCCGTTCTGAGTGCCGTGTGCCAGTATTCCCAGTTGTGCACACCGTCACGCACACGTAATTCACTCTTTATTCCGCGACTTTTCATCAGTTTGTGCAGCTCCACGGAAAGGGAAAGAAGGAAGTCGTCATCTCCGCAGTCTATGAACCATTTGACGCTTTTCATCGCCTCAACCGTCCGGTCGTCCGCATTCCTGACGAATTCGATTGCGGAATGTTCGTTGACAGCTCTGATGACATAATACAGTTTGTCTTTTTCCTCCCCGCTCTTCACGCTGTTTTCCCTGTTGTCAAGCCAGGCACTCATAGCATAGCAGGAAGAGAAACTTTCCGGATGTCTCTGGCAATAGACAACGCTTCCGCCGCCGCCCATCGACAGGCCCATTACGGCCCGCTGCCCTTTTGACCCGCCTGCGTTATACTTCCTCTCCACAAAGGGAATGAACTCCCCGAAGAAGAAGTCCTCATAATTCCAGCCGGGCATATTGAAATATCCGTTCCAAACCTTACGTGTAGGCCTTCCTCCGGCATTCGGCATAATGATGACCGCCTTTCTGCATTCTCCCGATGCCATAAGTTCATCGGCAACGGCACTCATATTCCCCCTTTCCATCCAGGTTGCATAATTGTCGGAAAGACCGTGCAGAAGATATATCACCGGATAGTGATTGGAGGCATCGTAGCCGTCGGGCAGATAGACGTTGAACCTGACCTGCGCCGCAAGCACGCCGCTTGCCAGAGAGTCCGTCTCCACCTTCCCCCAGGAAAAAGCGGTGCAGGGGATAAGGACGGCACAGAGCACCGCCAGAGCAAGATTTTTCAGTTTCATCCGAGTTATTCTTTTCCGTTGACTTTCTTGATGACGTCAATCTCCTCCTGACTGAAAGGTGTCTTGTCGGGACGGATGATGTCGTGGAACCAGGGTTCGGGCTCCTCCCCTTCGGGATGAACGTCTCCCCAGGCATAGATGGTATTGGTCTTGCCTTTCACGAATCCCCAGTTGACTGCACTCACGTTGTTCTCCTTGAGAAGAGGAAGGATTTCCTGGAAAGTGCTGCCCTTTGTCCTGGCCATATATTCCGTGCAGTACATCGGACGCCCGTAAACCTTAAGGGAATCTATGAGCTTCATCTGGCAGTCGGGGGTATGGTACTCGTGATAGGAGATGATGTCGGACATATCGAGAGAATAGAGGGAATGTTCCACAAGATAGTCCTTGTCTGTCCAGATGCCGACGGATATCGGCTGTGAAGGACGCACTTCACGGGCCCATTTGAACACGTTCTTCAGAAGAGCCATCGAGTAGCCTCCCTCGAAACCCCTCTCGTTGGGCTCGTTGTAGAGATCCCACCAGAGTATTCTCTTATCATTCCTGAAGGTCGTAAGGATATCCTTCACATAAGTCTCAAGTTTCGGGTACGTGTTGAGAGTATCCTGCCACAAATCGTTTGCAGGGTCCTTCACCCAACCGGAATTGTGAACTCCCGTCTTGGGCTCCGGCTGAGGGCCATAAGCCGCGGTTCCGACGTGGCAGTCGTCGAAAAACACAAGGAAGGGAGTGATGCCGTGCGCATTGGCGATGTCCAGGAAATCGCT
>JAKSKJ010000057.1 GCA_024401795.1 Bacteroidales bacterium
CATCCTGGAGTTTCTTCAGGTATCCGGCGACCTTTTCCATATCCTTCATTATGAAATCGTGCTGCCAGGTTCCTTCTTTCAGAGCCTCGACAATGCTGAAAGAGGTCTTGTCGCTGTAGAAATTGTAGCCTTCGAAATTATAATTATTGACTCCATTTTCCCAATCAGCCTTTGAATCCGGCACGTTCCAGTGCCACATATAATTGACCAGACCGCCGGCGTTCCAATGTTCTATTGGAGCCGACATATCTGAGTAATTTACAACCCATTCCCAACCCGCAGGGGTGGGAGAATACTGCAGGAATATGAAGTCATATCCCGCAAGTGCCGGATGCTTTCCGGTCTTGGATGCAATGAGGTTCACGTGCTCATTGTTGTTGGCAGTGCCTTCGCTCTGCACGCCTGTAAGCATTTTCTTACCGCTCTGTTCCAGAAGGAAGCGATATATGTTTTTCGCCTGCTGCGAAGCATTCTTGTTTGAAAGTTCTTTCACAGGGTCAAGTTCGTAGTCCACTTTTGGCTCTATGAATTTCATAGAGAAAGTGACAGTGGCGCCAGCGGCGGCCTCCTGGTTTTCCTTATAGCCTTCTACTGTGCCCGATGGCACGGTAAGACGGTACTGCCGCCCCGAAATGAGACCCACAAGTTCCACCGAAAGTACGGCGGAATAGGCGTGGACCTTTTCAATGACTGCGTCATTGTCAATTGTAATCTGCTTTGCGGCTGCACTGCTGCATTTAATGTTCTGGTCGTAGGTCAACTTTACAGTGACTCTCTCCCCTTCCAGACCAACAGCTCCATCGGCGGGTTCGGTGGAAAGCAATACTGGAGCAGGCGCCTGTTCCGGCTTCTCTGCCTCGGGTTTGGTACAGCCTGCAATCCATAGAAGAGATGCAGTTGCAAATATTGCGACAATGTACTTTTTCATTTATTAAATTATAAAAGGGCGGCGACACGGCTGCCGCCGCCCTTTTATTGAAAAATTACGGAAGTATTGTAACCATATTGATAGTCCAGTCACTACCCTGAATTACCATACCGCAGCGACCGTCGCCCGTATCAGTATTGATTCCGAAGTAGTCACCGGGAGTTGCAAGAATATGTGAGAGTACAGCTTCACTCAAAGTCAGTTCAACCCTGGTGACGTCAGCGGCAATATAATCCGGCTTGATGTATGCATCGTTGCCGAGTTCGGAGAACTTCATATCACCGTTAGCCCACCATCCGTCATTGAGCTGAATCTGTCCCCATTTCTCATTCTGGTTGATGTAGAAAATGAGTTTGGAACCCACAGTGCACTGCTCGAAATATTTCATTGCGATGCCAAAGCGTCCGGTATCATCCCAAGTAAGGTTGCAAGGTCCCTGATATACAGTAATTTCCTGAGGAATCTCGCTGACAAGCTGTACCTTTGTAACTGTGAAGAAAGCTCCACACAGTACGAGACCTCCGTTATTAACCAGTTCGCTCAGGTCTGCATCGGTAAGTTTTATTGAAAGATATCCATCTGCAGAAACAGGCACATTGCCATCTCCGTCTGATCCGGGAAGCTGTTTCCAGGAAGGAAGAGCAGACCAGCTGCCGTTTCCTCCACGAATCTGGTGGTAATCTCCTGCAGGATTCAGCAGATAATGAACAATAAGTTCAGTGCCGGCCTTGACTGTACTCCAGTCATATCCACCCCAGGCAAGAGCCTGCATTCCGCCATCCCATCCTCCTATTGTGAATTCTCCTTCCCAGATGGTCTTGATGTCCTGCTCAAGGAGGACTTCGATGGGATCCGCCTGAACCTCGATGTCTCCGTCATAGAGCTGGAACTTGAGTTCATAAGAGCCTGCCTTGCACCAGGGCATAAGGAAGCGGATCTCTTCGGGGGTACGAAGACCGTACTTGGTGACTTTCGTGTCACCTATGAAAACGGATTCAACAAGATCCAGACTCTGGCCCTTGAGAATGACTTCCTGGCCGATATGCTGGCCTATGGGACGGGAAGTCAGGATGACCTTGCTATGATAGTTCATCTTCACCTCTTCCGTCGATTCAACGGTTTCACCATTGGCAAGAGTGAGAACCACCTTTCCACCGACTGAAGTCACTGCAGTGGCAAGAGTCAGTTTAGTCTCGGTACCCTCCGTAATTTCAACGTCCTTCGTGCCAATCCTGGCGGCCGTCACAAGATCGAGGTCAGTACCCTCAACCATCACAGGTTCGTCTCCTGCAAACAGTTCCAGAGGACTGACCTTCGTGATTGTCGGATGTACAATGGTATAATCCACTTCCACGAACTCGCCGTTGGAATGGAAGATCTTCGCCGTTCCCTCAGTTGCTGTGGCAGGAACCGTAACGTTAAGTTTGTCGTCCTGTATCTCGAAAGCGACGTCCTCGGCTCCGGCGAGGTCAACTTTGGCTACAACGTCGAGGTCCTTTCCGCTGATTACAAGAGCAGTTCCGGCTTTCGGAGTATTTGTAGCAACTAATTCCGAAGGCATGATGCACTCGATGTCGCAGATATCAAATGTGTCTCCGGCATAGGAAACCGCCTGAACCATACCATTGGTAGCAATTCCGGGAACGGCAACAGTTATCTTCCCTTCCACGACTTCGATTTCATCGACGGGCTCCGTCTCATTCAGCCGTGGAAATTCCACGGTTTTGAACATTTCCAGATGTTCACCCGTAAATGTAATCTCGTCACCGGATTTCACGCTCTTCTTCTCAAGTTTGATGACAGAAGGCTTGCCAATGACCAGTTCTTTCTCGGAATAAAAGAGATTCTCAACCTCCGCACCGTCGGAAAGGATAATCTTTCCGGTAATGGCTGTAGAGGGAATGGTAACCTTAGCCTCATGGCGGGAGGATCCCTCCATAACGGGGGAAATTTCACCACCTTCAAACACAACGTGTTGAACGAGGTTCATATAGTCTCCCTTCAGGGTAACCACATCACCCGGGAAAGCAATCTCGGGAGCCGAAAAACTATCGAATACGATAGGCTCGGTGTAAGTAAGTTCTGTCTTGGTCTTGAATTCAAAACCGTCTTTTGACTTGAGAGAGACGATACCAACTTCGGGGCCTTCTACCGGAAGAGTCACGCGAATCTCACTAAGCTTACCGGAATTCACCACCTCAATGGAAGTTATGGGAGCTACACCGGGAACGTTAACTTCCACGATTTCCTGGAGGTTGGATCCGAAGAAACGGAGCTGAGCACCGCGCATTACAGGGTTAGGACCGAAAGAAGCAAGAGTGACAGCGCCTTCTGAATATTGGGAAGTGTCCAATAATTCACTCTTTGTACAGCTTGTGATTCCAAGAACCAACAGCGCCGCACAAGCAATAGCTGATATTTTGATATAATTTTTCATCTTGTCCTTGTTTTACGTTATTTTGCCGGAACGGCACGTATGTTATCCACATATACTACAGGGCTGCAAGGAGAACCTTCACTTGTGCCGCCGCCTGCAAAGAAGAATTCGAGGTTGGCGAATGACTCCTTGGAGAGTTTTCCGGTTGCCGTGCTGCCATCCCAATACATTGTGAAATTGGAAATCGGTACGGAAACTGTCATCCATTCACCGCCTGTGTGAACCATACCGTCAGCCCAGGGTCTCCACAGATAGCGGGGAAGAGATATGGCGGCATCGTTGAAGTAGGTATTGTTACAACCTGCCAAAGTGTTGCCGTAGATATCCTTCACACCGGCGTTGCCGTTGGAAACCAGAGTCACGTCAGAGAAGATAATCTGCATAGGACATCCTGTCCAGGGATTCTCTTCGGGGATCTTGACCTCGAACTTGAGAACCATACTGCCGTAGTTGGAGAAGTCCACAATATCGCACAGACGTCTTCCGTCCCAGGTTCCGTAAGTTTCGGGATCCTGCCAGTTACCGGCCCAGTATTCGAAGTGGCAGCTGCCGTCATGCCAGTCGCCGCCGTCGGCCGTGAACGATTCGCCGCTACCGTCCATCTTCATACATGATGAACCGCCGATACCTTCGTTTTCAACAACAGGAACAGCATGCCACCCCTTGTTTGCAGTATAAAGTCCGTTGGTGCCGTCGAAGTCGAACAGCAGGCCGCGGTCATCCCTGAACATGAACTCGGAAGCGGATGTTCCTGATGCCGTTGTAACTTTGATCTTTCCCTTCTGTGCTCCTTCAGGAACTTTGACTTTCACTGATGTCAGGGTGATGTCGTCATCTGCGACAGGACCTGCGGTAGCATTGGGGAATTCAATCTTGATAGGGGAATCGGACTTCTGATAGAAGTAATTTCCGTAGATGATAACCTCCTGGCCGTCTTCCGCATATTCGAAGCTCATACTCTGTACACGGGGTGCGGGAGGAAGTACACGGAAAGAATACTCAACAGTCTGCTTTTCCACTGTGTTGAAGTATATCTTATCGGTTTCCTCGACAGGCATTGTCTTGGGAATCTGGACAATAAGAGTATTGTCAGTAATGTAGCTGGTGTTGAGAATGGCCTGCTGGTCATTGAACCAGATATCGTGAATGCTGCGCAGGTTTTCGCCCAGAATGCAGATAACCTCTTCCATGAATGCCTGCTCGATGTAAGTGTCCGAATCGGCATAGCGTATGCTGTGAATGACAGGGACACCGCCGGTTGAATGATAACGGTCGGGGTAATCAACCTTTTCGCAAGAGCTGAGACCTGTTGCAATAAGAGCAGCCGTAAAAAGGATGCTGATAGTCTTTAGTGCTTTCATTTCCTATTGCTGATTAAAAATTATACTTGTAAACCTCGCGGACGTTGACGGTTTCAGCAGGCGCATCGGAAGCAACCTTGCCGTTGAAAACCACATCCTCCGTAGGGAAGGGAAGTGTGAAGCTTGCGATGGTCACGTTGGGGGCATCGTCGTCGCCGATATGGCCCTTCTCAGGATGTTCCGGATCGATGAGGTCCTTGTTGCCATTTCCGTAGAAGAGTTCGCTTGGATTGTATTCGAATGTAGTCATTCCTGACTCCCAATACTTCTTGTAAATGTCACCAAGGGCATTATAGGTGGAACGTCTCTGAGCCTTGATTTCAGCTATGACCTTCTCGGGCTGGAAATATGAACGACGTACAAAATCATACCAGTAGTCACCCTCTCCCGAGAGCTCGAGACGGCGCTCCTTCCATATTTCTTCACGTGTGACGGTTGAAACGGCATACTTGCTGTTGAATTCTGCCTCTGAGAGGTCTCCGCTGAACACACCGTAAGCGCGCTTGCGGATGGTATTCACTGCATCTGCAGCCGCAGCATTGTCGCTGTCGCATACAGCCTCGGCATAGATCAGATATACGTCACCCAACCTGAGGATATGGGTAGGAAGCTGATAAGCCATTCTGTCGGCAGGGAACCCTGTGCCGGCAACGTGGTCGGCATTGTCGCCGTACAGATGCTTGACGCAGTTGGTACCTGTAGCGCACTCCATCTGTCCGGGGCCGCCGTCGGCATAAGCCTTGTCCTGTCCCTCTTCAGGTGTGGTTGCGAACAGTCCGGCTATATAGTTGAAGCCGGTGCGTCCGTAGACGGGGTCTGTACGGTCGGTCCAGAAATACTCATAGTGGTCACCGGGCATCATCATTGAGCACTGACGGCGCTTGTCGAGCTCGATGTTGTTTCCATTGCTGTCGACGCGCTTTGAAGGGTCGTCCAGAACACATGCACCGAATGCATCGGCAAGGTCCACTGACGGGCCGCCCCATCCGCCCCAGAGGTCTCCGTTTTCACTGAATCCTTCGAACATAATGTCACTCTGAAGGGTGTTCTGACGGGTCCACTGACCACCGCTGACTGTCCACTGCCAGCTGATGAGAGGCTCACCGGTAGCATTGAAGGTCTTGGGATCAAGACGGAAGATGTCACTGTACTTCGGGCAGAGGGAACGACCGGAGTTGTCGATGACATCCTTTGCATATTCGGCGGCCTTTGCGAGATCATCTGTGTTCAGAGAACCGCTCAGACCGGCCTTGGTGAGATAGGTCTTGGCGAGAAGGGCCTCGGCCGCATAGTAGTCGACGCGGTTGTACTGGCCGATGTAAGCATTCTCGGGAAGCAGTTCCATTGCCTTCTCGAGGGTCATTATGATGTACTCGTAGATGCAGTCCCTCGTGAGTTTGGGAACAGAGTTGTACTCACCTGCAAGGAGAGCCGCATTGTCGTGAACAATGGGAACCTCACCGAATGAGCGTACCAGGAAGAAATAAGCCAGAGCCTTGAGCGTGAGAGATTCACCTATAGCCTGATTCTTCACGGCCTGTGAAGCCTTCCCTCCCTGCACTTCAAGGATATTCTTGATTACAGTATTGGCGTGTCCGTTGACGGCCCAAAGAGAATATGACATATTCATAAGGTCGGTGTCGGTACCGTTGGCCGTAAGGGAAAGATAGGGAGATCCACCCCAATACATATTTCCGGACATGACCTCACCAACCTTGATGAAGCCGCGCTGGAAATCGTACCAGGGAGAATTATATAGATAATTGATGCCCTGAAGGACCTGTTCGTCAGTCTGATAGAAACCGGCAGTGGTATAGTTGTCTTCCGTAGGACGGTTCAGGAATTCCTGGCAGGAAACCGCAGTGAGCAATGCACCTGCAATGACAATACCTTTGATTATATTTTTCATATTGTAATCCTCCATCGTTTAGAATGTGAAATTGACTCCACAGGAGTATGTGGTCGGAGAAGGATAACGTCCGTTGTCCACACCGTAGGTGAGTCCGGAAGAGTCCTGTGTGGAAGCGCCCACCTCAGGATCGTAACCCTGATACTTTGTGAAAGTATAGAGATTCTGGATATTGACGTAAACGCGGATGTTCTCGAATTTAATCTTCTGAAGAACCTTTTTGGGAAGGTTGTATCCCAGACTGATGTTCTTGATTCTGAGATATGATCCATCCTCCACATAACGGCTGCTCATCCTGTCGTTGTCATTGGGATCGTTGATAGTCGGACGCGGAGTCTTTGTACCCTTGTTTATCACCTGCACGTTAGAAGGATCGTCGTACCAGTTGTAGATAGTTCTGCCGTCGATAGTTGCCGGGTAAACCTTGGCCGCATCAATGGGAGCAAGTCTGGCGTGGTCAGCGACGCAGTTGTGCTGGTTGGTCCAGGCGCTGTTCATATGCACCAGTCCGTTATAACCCTGTGCAAGCAGGTTGTAGTTGAGAACCTTGTTGCCGTAAGAACCGTTAAGGAA
>JAKSKJ010000058.1 GCA_024401795.1 Bacteroidales bacterium
AGTTGCAGACAGATGTCGGAAGCCTCGGACTCAATGACGGAAACCCCCGACTCCGTAATACTGCCGGCGGCAAGTTCGTCAAGAACGTCAGCGTGAGCCGCACGCATTCTGTCGAGGAAGAGAGTCTGGAACTCACGCACCTGATCTATCCTGATGTCCGCCATCAGAGAATGGGTGCCGCAGTAGAGTATGGCCACCTGCTCGCCCACGGTGAGCGGCGAATACTGGGGCTGGATGAGAAGCTGATTGTTCTTGCGCCCCTTGTCCAGAGTCATTGCGGTGACCTTGTCCATATCGGAGGAGAACTTGCTGAACGCCTCCAGTTCGTTGTACTGGGCCTGGTCTATCTTGAGGGTGCCGGCCACCTTCTTCATCGACTTGACCTGCGCGCTGCCGCCCACACGGCTCACGGAGATACCCACGTTGATGGCGGGGCGGAATCCGGCATTGAAAAGCTTGGATTCGAGATATATCTGACCGTCCGTAATGGAAATCACGTTGGTGGGGATATAGGCCGACACGTCTCCGGCCTGAGTTTCTATGATGGGCAGGGCGGTGAGCGAGCCTCCCGCCTTCACCTTGCCCCTGAGACAGCCGGGCAGGTCGTTCATCCGTTCCGCCACCTCCTGTTGCCCGATAATCTTGGCGGCACGTTCCAGAAGACGGCTGTGCAGGTAGAATACATCCCCCGGATAAGCCTCGCGTCCCGAGGGACGGCGGAGAATCAGGGACACCTCACGGTATGCCACAGCCTGCTTCGACAGGTCGTCATACACCACGAGGGCGTGACGGCCCGTGTCGCGGAAATACTCCCCTATGGCCGCTCCCGCGAAGGGTGCGAAATATTGCAGCGCGGCGGGGTCTGCGGCGGTGGCTGCCACAATTATGGTGTAGTCCATCGCCCCTCTGGCGCGCAGGGTGCTGACTATGGAAGCTACTGTGGAGCCTTTCTGCCCCACCGCCACATAGATGCAGTACACCGGTTCCCCCTTCAGGTAGTTGTCCCGCTGGTTGATGATGGTGTCGATGGCGATGGCGGTCTTGCCCGTCTGGCGGTCGCCGATGATGAGTTCCCGCTGGCCGCGTCCGATTGGAATCATAGCATCGATTGCCTTGAGTCCCGTCTGGAGAGGTTCCGTCACAGGTTCGCGGAAAATGACTCCCGGAGCCTTTCGTTCCAAAGGCATCCTCACCGTCTCCCCCTCCACCGGGCCGAGCCCGTCAAGGGGAGTTCCGATGGGGTCCACCACGCGCCCGAGGAGATTTTCGCCAACGTCGATGCCGGCAATGGTGCCCGTCCTTCTGACCTTCATCCCCTCCTTCACGAGGTCGGTCGGTCCGAGAAGGACTGCGCCCACGTTGTCTTCCTCCAGGTTCATCGCAACCGCCTTCACTCCGCTCTCGAATTCGAGCAGTTCTCCGGCTTCGGCGCCTTCCAGGCCGTAGATTCGGGCCACGCCGTCACTCACCTGAAGGACTGTCCCCACCTCCTCATACTTGAGCGAAGTGTCGATGCCTTTCAGCTGTTCCAGAAGGATTTGGGATATTTCACTGGGCTTAATGCTGTTTTGCGCCATAATTTCAGACTATTCGATTGTTTGATACCATAAATTGCCTGCGGACCGTGTCTATCTGGTGGCGGACGCTGGCATCCAGCGTATAACCGTCCACCTCAACGACGAATCCCCCGATAAGGCCGGGATCCACGACGGTTTCCATATTGACCTTGCAGCCCGTCTGCTTTTCCAGAAGGGTACGGATTTTCTCCGTCAGCGCCGGAGAATCCCCGACGGCAGTGAGACGGGCATATTTTACGCCGGCCTCCCGATTGTACAGTTCTATGAATTTGCGGAACACGGAGCGCAGATATTCCTTTCTCCCCTTGGCTATCAGGAAAGCGACGAATTTTTCAAGCTCCGGAACCAGCTTCTGCGGAACGTTGTCCGGGTCCGACAGCATCGTCCTGACCTGCCCGGCCACGGCATCAGCGGCACCGCTCTCCTGCGACCAGCGCAGAAGAGCCTTGGCATAACGTGTGGATATCGCTCCCGTGTTCATCTATCAGCTGGGTTTGACTCCGGATGCTTCGTCAATGAGTCTGTCAACCAGTTCCATCTGCCCCGCTTCGGCGTCGAGTTCCCTGCGGACAATCTTCTCCGCCACGTCCACGGACAGAAGCGCCACCTGACGGCGTATGTCGCGGATGGCGGATTCCCGCTCGGCGGCTATTTCCACCCTCGCGTGGTCGATTATCCTGGCCGCCTCTTCAGTGGCCTCTTCCTTCGCCCGGGCCACAATCCTGTCCCTGGTTTCGGAAGCCTCGCTTATGATGCGGCTCTGCTCCAGTCTGGTCTGCTCTATCAGCCGGGCCTGCTCCTCCGCAAGGGAAGAGAGTCTTTCCTCGGCCTCCTTTGCCTTGGCAATGCTGTCCTCAATCCTCTCCCTGCGCCTGTCAACCATCCCCGTAATCATAGGGAAGCCGAATTTGGCAAGAAGGAAGAAGACGATGCCGAAAATCAGCGTCATCCAGAACAGGAGTCCGAAATCCGGTGTTATCAGTGACATTTACTGGGTGATACCGATAAGACAGACAAGAATTGCAAACAGACAGGCACCCTCCACGAGTGCGCCGATGATGATGGCGGTCATACGGTAATGGCCCGCCTGCTCCGGCTGACGTGCGCCAGCCTCAAGAGCCGACTTACCGATTTTACCGATACCGAGGGCCGCCGCGAATGCGGCTATACCCGCCGCCACGGCTATACCCGCTTTTCCGAGGACTGCGCCGGCGGCTGCTTGAAGAATCATTGTAAGTAACATAATCTTATAGTTTTAGATAATTGACTTCTATTCGTTTTCCGAAGCGGGTTCCTGCCTGCTCAAGCCTATGAACACGGAACTCAGCATTGTGAACACATATGCCTGCAGGAACGCCACGAGCAGTTCCAGGCAGTCCATAAACACTCCGAAGAACACCGCTATCACACTCAGCCCCGTATTCATCGCCGCACCAAGTTCCGCAGTAAGGAACACCACGGCCACCACGCCCAATATCATCACGTGTCCCGCAAGTATGTTTGCAAAGAGCCTTATCATCAGTGAGAAAGGCTTGGTGAACATTCCTATTATCTCTATCACCGGCATCAGAGGCACAGCCTTGAGGAAAATGGGTACGTCGGGCCAGAGAATCTCCTTCCAGTAGTGCTTGTTGCCGAACAGATTGACGGCCAAGAAGGTGCATATGGCCAGCGCGAGGGTGATTGCGATATTCCCCGTTATGTTGGCACCTCCGGGGAAGAAGGGTACAATGCCCATCAGGTTGTTGATGAATATGAAAAAGAATGCCGTGAGCAGATAAGGGCTGTAGCGTTTGTAGTCCTTGCCCACGCAATCCTTTATGATGTCGTCCTCAACCATAGTTACAAGCATCTCCATCAGGCCTACGAAGCCTCCCGGAGCCTCCTCCCGCGCATCGTGCTTCCTGTACCATCCCGTGGTGGCCAGCACTATGACGACAAGCAGGGCGCTGTTGATGAGGAGTCCGAGCACGTTCTTGGTGACGGATATGTCGAGAGGCTTGACGACCGAGCCGTCCGGCAGTGTCTCAACCACCTTGCCTGCATATTTGTCGCCCTTGGGCGCAATGCTGAAGTTGTCAAAAGACCCGCCGTGCTCAAGTTTCGCCGAACTGAAGCAGTGCCACCCGCTGGTTTTGCTGTGTACGATTACGGGCAGCGGAATGCTCAGCGGCCTGCCGCCTATGGTGGTGATGTGCCATTCGTAACTGTCTCCTACGTGCCCGAAGAGATATTCCTGCATATCAAGGCCTTCCGCCGCAAGATTCAACGGCAGAAGCAGCATCAATATGGCCAGAAGTCTTTTCATATACGGTCGGCTTTTTCAAGGCAGACATCAAGCACGTTGTGGTCAAGACGCGCCACCCCACCCTCTGCGGAGAGAGTTTCCTCCCTGCCTCCTATGCGCCAGCGCAACCTGCCCTTGGCAAGCGTGCTGATGATGGGAGCGTGGTTCGGCAGAATCTCGAATTCGCCCAGAACGCCCGGAAGGAAGATGGCATCCACCTCCAGCGAACGGCTCCATTCCGGCGTAAGTATCCTGACCTCAATCATTATTTGGCGGCGGCGAGTATGGCCTCACCCTTCTTTATTGCTTCTTCTATGGTACCTACATTGAGGAACGCCTGCTCCGGCAGGTAGTCGCACTCTCCGTCGAGAATCATATTGAATCCCTTTATGGTATCTTCTATATCCACCATCACGCCCTTCACTCCGGTGAACTGCTCGGCAACGGCGAACGGCTGGCTGAGGAAGCGCTGCACGCGGCGGGCGCGGTTGACGGTCTGTTTGTCCTCGTCGCTGAGTTCGTCCATACCCAGTATGGCTATGATGTCCTGAAGTTCCTTGTTCCTCTGAAGTATCTGCTTGACACGCTGTGCCGTGTTGTAATGCGCCTCCCCGACGATGTTGGGGTCGAGGATGCGGGAAGTGGATTCGAGCGGATCCACGGCGGGATAGATGCCGAGCTCGGTAATCTTGCGGCTGAGCACCGTGGTGGCGTCGAGATGGGAGAAAGTCGTGGCCGGAGCGGGGTCGGTAAGGTCGTCCGCCGGCACATAAACGGCCTGCACGGAGGTGATTGACCCGTTCTTTGTAGATGTGATGCGCTCCTGCATCTGCCCCATTTCCGTAGCCAGGGTGGGCTGATAGCCAACGGCGGAAGGCATACGGCCGAGAAGGGCCGACACCTCGGAACCCGCCTGGGTGAAACGGAAGATATTGTCGATGAAGAACAGGATGTCCTTGGGGCTGGCGCTGTCTTTCGAATCACGGAACGACTCGGCGAGAGTCAAGCCGCTGAGGGCCACGGAACTGCGGGCTCCGGGAGGCTCGTTCATCTGCCCGAACACCATTGCCACCTGAGACTTTTCAAGTTCGGCGGCATCGACCTTGGAGAGGTCCCACCGGCCTTCTTCCATCGCCCTGGTGAATTCTTCTCCGTATCTGATGACTCCGGATTCTATCATTTCGCGCAGAAGGTCATTGCCCTCGCGGGTACGCTCCCCCACTCCCGCGAACACGGAGAATCCGTTGTGTTTCTTTGCTATGTTGTTGATGAGTTCCTTGATAAGCACGGTTTTTCCCACTCCGGCGCCGCCGAAGAGTCCGATTTTCCCTCCCTTCAGGTAGGGCTCGATAAGGTCTATCACCTTGATTCCGGTGTAGAGCACTTCCTGCGAGGTGGTCAGGTCTTCGAATTTGGGCGGCTCGCGATGAATAGGCAAAGCCCCTTCCTTGCTGAGAGCGCCGAGTCCGTCTATGCTGTCGCCGGTGACGTTCATCACCCTGCCCCTTATCTGGGCGCCGACAGGCATCCCGATGGGAGCGCCCGTGGGCACGGCCTCAAGTCCGCGCTGCAGGCCATCGGTGGAATCCATCGCAATGCAGCGGACCGTGTCTTCCCCTATGTGCTGTTGAACCTCGATGTAAAGTTGCCGACCGTCAGGCCGCGTGACCGTGAGGGCATCGTGGATACCGGGGAGGGCCTGTTCCTCTACGGAAGAGGCAAGGTCGAAATGCACGTCCACGACCGGACCGATAATCTGTGAAATGTGTCCTGAAACTGTAGGCATCGTATTAAATTTTTATTCCCATCTGGAACTCGAAATAGTCCGCGTTGTTGAATTTGGTGGCCCGTATGCAGCAGCCGAGGAACATATTGCTGAGCCTCGGCATATAGAAGCGCATACCGGCGCGCTGGAAAAACCTTGTCTTGTCTTCATAGATGCCGACCTTGCGGAACACATAGCCGCACACGGCGCAGAAAACAGACATATTCCTGTAGTAGAACTCGTGAAAGAGGCCGAGGGACATATTGAACGGGCTGTAACCCTTGCTTTCAGCCACCTCCTTGTCCCCATAGATGATACGGTCGCATTTCTCCAGTTCATCGATACCCCAGTTATAGACTCCGTCCGCCACCAGGCCGGACGCGCACATCAGGGAATAACGGTACGTCACGTCAACGCCGATGCCGGCGCGGGGATGGCTCACGAAATCGTTTTTCTTGAGTCTGGGATTCTTGACCATCTGGTTGTAGGCCTTGAATTCGGTTTTGCAGGAATGGAAACCCGTGGTGGCATATACGTCCACACTGAATTTGCGCTCGAATTCGTGCGGAATGCTGAGGGTCTTGACCTGTTCCGTGTATGCCCCGCCGGGATTGTAACGTGCGCTCACACCTACGGAAAGGTCATTCAGGCCGAAATTCGGCATCCAGGCATTACCGTTGGAATGATGAATCCAATATGTGTTCAAAGCCAGTTCGAGGCATTCGGCCGGACGGAATTTGAACTGGGGGCCGAAAGCCATGAAAACCGTCAGCGGAGCACCTATGTTAATCATTCCGGGATTGTTCAAGGGATCGTAAACGACGTTGGTGGCACTCAAGCCCAGATTCAGAAGGAATCCGGCGGAGAACCATCTGTTCTTGTACATCGACGCCTCCATAAAGCCGTAGAGATCGACGAAGTTGCCCACACGGCTGTTGTTTGTGAAGCCCATCATGCTGTAAGCATCATAATTGACGCCTATGCCGAATACGGGGAAATTAAGTATCTCATTGAACACGTCATTCTTCCCCCCCGGGCGCGTGTTATAAGCCCACTGAAGGGTATAACCCATATGCCCGTTTTTCGCGAGGAAATCAGAGCGCAGGTTGTCGGTGTTGGTGACGAATGCGTAGTTGGCGCCTATGGTATATCCGGAATTGGGCACATTGCCGGAGGCACGGACGCAGACACCGCACATCAATGCGGATATGATGAATATTATTGTCGCTCTGGTCTTCAATCCGTACTAATCTCCGAAAATGTAACAAAGTCCTATCTGAAGGCTCATATTGCGGCCGTTTTCTTTTATGAGCGCACTCGTGGGATTATCCGGCAACCGAAAGGTCTTCGTAAGGCCGTAGTCGAACTTGACATCGACGCCAAGGTTTCCGGCAATCAGATATGTGGTCTGAATTGCAAGAGCGAGGTTGAACGGAGCCGGCTTTCCGTAGAGGCTCAAATCCACAGGAGTATCGCTTTTGATATTGTCTCCGATGTTGAAGCCGAACTCGGGACCTACCATAATCCTGAACCGGTCGTCGGACAGTTTGAAACCGGCCAGAAGCGGCA
>JAKSKJ010000059.1 GCA_024401795.1 Bacteroidales bacterium
GGGCTACATCACGATGTCTCTGTTGATTTCGTCCCAGGCATCCACGGTGCAGCCCACGAAGATGATTTCCTGTCCGCCAAGGACGGGGTCGAGTTCGGGATCAGCGTCAACGTTCTTCTCCTCGTAGCCGCCGCCGGCAAGGTCGATGGTGTAGGTGTATCTGTAACCGGGAGTCCAGCTGATAGCAACAGGCCAGCAGCACCATCTTTCAGAGGCAATTACAGTGCCGTCAGCAGCATTCCTGACAGTCATTTTGACTGCAAGATATGCTCCGTTGGCAGGTGCTTCCGGCGAATTGGAAGTATAGGCGGTGGCAATGGCCTTTTCCTGAGGCATCAGAATCCAGGAAGAGCCGACACCCGTTGCGGACGCTCCGGCAGCCACTGCCGCAGAAAGTCCGGTCTGGCTGTAGCTGCGTGAAGCATCCGCCGTACCGTCAGTTGCGGTCCAGTCAGTCCCGGCAAGGTTACCGGTATTCATATCATCGGTATCGCCGCCTGCCACCGAAGTTGCGGTGAATGTTCCGGCCTTGTTGACGAAAGCCACTTTAATGCCCGTGACGTCGAACTTGAGCGTACTGCTGCTGTTCTTGACCTTCAGGTTTATCAGGGAAAGAGTGTGGCGGAAGTTGAGTTTCACGCCTGCTGTCTCTTTTGAGGTTGACACGTGTTTTGCGTAGAGCACGTCCTTCTGGTCAGCGGCGGCATCCGCCACGCTGTAGTTGAAGCTGTCTGCGGAAGCGGTACGCGCTACGCTTTCCGGCCAGACGGCGTGGAAAGTGAGGACTCGGGTGGCATCCACCGTCTCGGGCCAGTAATAAGGGCTGCTCGATGAGTGCCAGCTTGTACCGTCAAAGAGATAGTTGTCGTGGAAGTAGGTGGTCTTCGCGCCCGCATTGTCGAACACGGACCACACGTCGAACTTGTCGCCCGTGGCGAACATAGTCTTGGATGAGGCCTTGGATGCATATCCCAGGCTTGCGTTGAAGTCGATTGATTCGGGAGCGGACATTTCAATCACGCTTTCCTTGTTGCAGCTTGCGAGTCCGAGGACTGCAGCGGCGGTAAGTAAAACAAATCTTGTTTTCATTTTTTGATAAATTTAAAATGGTTTGATAATGGTTTCTATGAATTCACGTCAATGGTTTCGTCCTGCCATCCGTCAAGCGTGGGTTGGAAGCCGGAACCGTTGGTGATAGGTTTCGGCAACTCCAGTTCCAGGTCAAGCACAATCGTGGCAGACAACTTTCCCTCGATTGCCGGGTCGTTCATTTTGTCTGTAATGTCATAGTTGTAATATGTTTTTGTGCCGTCGGACAATGTGAAGCAAAGGGAAATGATATGCGTCGTTGCCTCGTCTCCGCAATGCCCGAACATTGTCATATATCCCCGGAGGGTGGTGTCGTCGGAACGGAACATCGGGAAGTTCTGGCTGGTCCTGCCCCTTTCGGGTCTGTTGACCCCCAGATAAAATCCGTGGGCCAGTGCCGATATCGACGCCACGCAGTCAGTGGTGTACTTCAGATTGCTGACGTTCTTCACTATTATGGTGTAAAGCGGCGTCCTCTGTTCCGGGTAGAACGTGACGCTCCCCGTCTGCCTGTCACGCACCTCTATCCCGCTTTCCTGATTGCTGCTGTACAGCATATCAGGCTCTATGGTCGAGGATTCCGACTCCTTCACCGTACGCGTGGTGACCTCGAATTCTTCGAACGGGGTGTCAAGGCCGCTGAATCTGTTGGCGCCTTTGCCGCTGTTGGTGCAGATGGCCCTGTACGTTCCGCGCGGAATTGTCAGCCTTCCGCCTTTCCTGTCCTGGAAAGTATGGTGGATGGCGGGTCCCCCTTCCGTCGGGAAGAGGAAGAGTTCCATTGTCTCCACATCCGCATCCGGCGACTTGGTCCAGTCGATGTTCACCTCAAGCCCCGACTGATGTGGATGGTCGTAGCACAGGTCCTTGTGTTGGCAGGCGACTGCCGCAAACATCATCAATATGAATGAGTATCTTTTCATTTTCCTATTATCCATACAAGTGAAACTTCAAGTCTGGACGGGCCGAAGTATGCCCTGTCCCTTGTGGCCTGCCACACATAATGCATTGTTCCCGAGCTGCTGTCCCAATCCGGAAGGTATTCCTTGTATCTTCCTCCCAGATAGCCGAAGCCTATCGTAAAATCCAGATTGAGCCGCCTGGACACCGGGAGCGAGTAACCGTAGTCCATTCCGGCATATCGGCTCCAGTCCTCACGGTAATCGCTGATATAGCCCCGGCCGCCCAGTTCGTAATCATAGGTCAGGAAGCCTCCATAGACACCTATATGGTGCCCCGTCAGGCTGCGCCCGTCATAGACTCTGCCGAAATCGCGCTTCCCGCCTTCCGGAGCCCCGAAGTACTTGCGGACGTTCAGGCCGAAGGCGAAAGTGCGATGGAAGAATTTGTAATTGTCGGTCCACCAGCCGTATTTCAAATCCGCACCATAGCTCCATCCGCGCCCGAGCCCCAGTTCCACTCCTATGTTGGGAACAGCCGCCAGGTCATATAGCATATTGGTCCGCAACGCAACGGAGGGGGCGCACTTCGCCTGAGTCGCGGCAGGTTCCGCATCCGCCCGCTGCGCGTATGCCCTGTCCGGCATTATGACAAGCCCTGCCAAAATGACAACGAGCGCAAAACGTATTTCATCAATTCCTTTCATATTTTTTCTCCCGGCCCCTTATGGCCTCCGGAGACGCTGCAAAGGTGTGACAAAACCTTTTTACAGATGTTGTATGCAGTTTGGTTTTTTGTCGGCGCCGACGCCGCGTTTGTGGTATTTTTTTTGAAATTGCAGAAGCAGGGCAAGAAGGGACGTAATTTTGAAATATTAAAAACTACAGACTATGGTCACATTTTCTACAATGGGTATCGTCACCGCCACGGCGCAATTCATCCTGGCGCTCGCGGTAACGTTCCTGCACCCGGACAACTACAGGCGTTTCCGGAAGCAGAACACCGCCAGAGCACTTCTGGTCACGGCTCTTGTAATATCGATGGCCGGCAACGTGCTGAACACTTTTTTCGCCATTCCCGAACTGGCATTCTCCGTTTTCTTCTTCTGGTCCTGTTCCACCCAGAACATTCTGATGGGCTTCGTGTCCATCCTGTTCGCCAATCCGTCGGTGGTTGACAGGCGTTTTGTAGCAGTCAATCTGTCCGTCTATATCTTCTTCAATCTTCTGCTCATTTCGTCCGCCATTTTCTTCACGGAGGCATTCCCCGTCATCTTCATAATAAGTTTCACGGCCGGAGTCCTGCTGAGCATAGGCATCTTCTCGATAGCCGTACGGGCCTACAACAATGCCGTTCAGGCAATGGAGGAGTATTATTCGGATGATTTCTACCATCTGCTGAGATACCGCAGGGCGTTCAACGCGGCCATCATAGCAGGACTGGCGCTGCTGATTGCGGTTCCGTTCACGGGGCACTATCCCGGCACCTACGTCACCGCGGCCAACATAGTGTGGAGGTCGCTGTTCATCCTGTATTATGCCTTCGTGTCGATATTGTTCATCCGGCAGAACTTCCAGATAGGGCTGATTGCCAGAATGTATGACGGGATGAATGTCGCCGGCAACGCTCCGCAGCTTCCCGGAAGCCTGGTGGAAATCGACAATCCCCTGTCCGGCAGGATGGCAAGGCAAGCGGCGTTCGAAAGGCTCGAAACAGCATTGCTCAAATGGATTGCCGACAAATCCTATCTGGAGTCCGACATCCCCACCGCAAGGATTGCAGAATCACTCGGAACCGACATTTTCACGTTCCGGGATTACTTCAGGGACAAAAAGGGAGAGGATTTCCGGACCTGGAGGCAGCGGCTCAGGATAGAAGAGGCCTGCCGGATAATGAAAGAGCATCCCGAAACCAGTTATGAACTGGTCGCCGGGACTGTGGGCATCAACGACCGCAGCAATTTCAAGAAAACTTTCACTAAGATAGTCGGAATGAGTCCGAAAGAGTGGAAAAAAAGTCAAAAATAGATTATCTTTGATGCGATATGCGTAGAATAGTATTGCTGTTAGCCCTCGCGGCGGTGTCCTGCAGCACCCTCAGGGTGGCCACGTTCAACAACCAGATAGGTTTCCCTGCAGAGAAGAACGAAGCGGCCAAATGGTCCAACCGTGCACAGCTTGTGCAGAAACTGCTGCTTGAGGAAGATTTCGACATTGTGGGGATGCAGGAGCCGATGTGGCATCAGTGCAAGGATATGGAGAAGTATCTCACGCAATACGGCTGGGTGGGCCGCAGCGTTTACGGACCGGTGGAAGACGGTCCCTACCATTACAATCCGATATTCTACAAAAAAGACAAGTTCGAACTTCTGGACTGGGGCAGTTTCTGGTTCTCCGACACTCCGGACGTGCCCGGCTCGATGAGTTGGGGCAACACCACCCCGCGTATGTGCACCTGGGCGCATTTCAAGGAGAAGAAAACGGGCAGGGAGTTTTTCCACTTCAATATGCATTACGACCACAGGGCCACTGAAGCAATGGTAAACAGCTCCAGACTGATGCTGACCAAGCTGGAAGAGATTGCGGGAGGCAAACCGGCGTTCTTCACGGGAGACTACAACAGCTATGACGGCAGCGAAGCCTACAGGATTCTGGCGGAATCAGGCAAACTGATTGACAGCTACACCATTGCAGACAAGACTGAAGGGCTGAACATTGCTTCCTGGAACAACTACAAGCCCATCTGGCACACGGAGGAGATGCACAATCTGGATCACCTCTTCGTCACTCCCGGCACAAAAGTGAAATCCTGGCGGCTCATCACCACCACCTATGACGGGAAGTACGCTTCAGACCACTTCCCCATCGTCATCGATTGGAGGTTTTAATTCCGAAAGGAATCCGCAGGCTGTCAAGTTGCCAGTATTGTCCCTCCGGGGGCACATTAACCCTATTTCCAAGTGCTCCCGGAGGGACAACACTGGCAACTATAAATGAGCTATTTGATTTTTGAATTGTAGTGGGTTGCAACCTTGCCGGCGGCGATGCGCTGCAATTTCTTGGCAAGAATCTTCTTGCGGATGGGCGCGACCAAATCGGTAAACAACACCCCGTCCAGATGGCTGAACTCGTGCAGAATCATCCTGGCGGCGAACTTGTCGAACTCCTCTGTTTTCTTCTCAAGATTCTCGTCGTAATACTCGACCTTTATCTTCTCCGGGCGCACCACATCGGCATAAATCCCAGGGACACTCAGGCAACCCTCGTTATATTCGCATTGGGTTTCACTTGTCTCAACGACCACGGGATTCACAAAAGTCCTCCTGAAACCCTTGAGATAGGGATACACGTCGGTCATCACGTTCCCGTCAACCACCGCGACACGCCTGCTAACGCCAATCTGCGGAGCCGCCAGGCCACAGCCTTCCGACACGGCAAGCGTCTCCCACAAATCCTTCACCAGTCCGGTGACAAATTCCTTATCATTCAAATCAACAGGCTCCGCAACGCGCTTGAGAACATCGGAACCGTACAAATAAATAGGCTGTATCATTTCTTTTTATCCAAATAACCCTGAAGTATTATCGCCGCGCTTATCTTGTCAACCTGATTCTTGTCGCGCCTGTCGCTCTTCTTCATTCCTCCATCTATCATCGCCCTGTGAGCCAGCACGGAAGTGAATCTCTCATCCTCGAGAGCCACGTGAACATCCGGGAAAGCCTTCTGCAACTTTTTCAGGAAGACATCGACGTCGGCGGCCGCCTCGGCGTGGGAGCCGTCCAGATTGAGTGGATAACCGACCACAAATCGAACTATCTCGTCCCTTTCGGCAAGATTTTTAAGATAATCTATTATCTTTGCAGCAGGGACTGTCTCGAGTGGAGACGCGAATATACCCAGAGGGTCGCTCAGCGCGACTCCCACCCGGGCTCTTCCGTAATCTATTCCTACAGTTCGCTGCATCCGTACAAAATTAAGCATTTTATGGGAAAAACATCCGACGAAAACAACAAATTTTACCGGCTGACTCTTCTGGAGGACAGCTCTCACAAGAAAATAAGGACAATCCGTTTTTCCAAGTCAGGTTTCGTCATCACGATTGTGACCGCCTTCGTAATAATGTCGGTACTTATATTCTGCCTCATCGCGTTCACCCCAATACGCACGGCGATTCCCGGTTATCCCGACGCCCGTTCCAAGAAGCAGGCCGTCGAGAACGCCATCAAGATCGATTCCCTGGAGAACATAATCATAAGGTGGGAACTCTACTCGGAGAATCTTTCCAGGGTGCTTGCCGGAGACGAGACCGTCAGCCTGGACAGCATTGTCCGGAGCAACAACACCAAATTCATCAAGAACGTCAGCAAGGAAGTCATTGAAAAACAGGATTCTCTGCTCCGCAAGCAGGTAGAAGGGAAATGGAAAAGCGCAGAATAGCCATACTCGGATCCACAGGCTCCATCGGCACCCAGACGCTTGACGTCATAAGGCAGCACCGCGACCTGTTCGAGGTCGAAATGATTTCGGCGAACAACAGTGCCGATCTGCTGGTGGCGCAGGCAAGGGAGTTTGAGGTCAACAACGTTGTCATATGCAACGAGAGCAGATATCAGGCCGTTGCCGATGCCCTCAAGGACAGCGACAGCAAAGTCTGGACAGGCTTCGACAGCCTCTGCAGCCTCGTCAAAAGCGACAACGTTGACATAGTGGTGGGGGCGATGGTCGGCTTCAGCGGCCTCAAGCCCACGCTGGCCGCACTTGAAGCCGGCAAGATTGTGGCTCTGGCCAACAAGGAGACCCTCGTCGCCGCCGGAAGCATCGTGACTGAGGTCATGAGGCGCAACGACGCCGTCATTCTCCCGGTTGATTCGGAACATTCCGCCATATTCCAATGCCTTCTTGCCGCTCAGGGCAACGCCGTTGAAAAAATCCACCTGACGGCATCGGGAGGTCCTTTCCGCAACTGGACCAGAAAAGAGATTTCCGCAGCCACAGCGGCGCAGGCCCTCAAACACCCCAA
>JAKSKJ010000006.1 GCA_024401795.1 Bacteroidales bacterium
TGGGGCATACGCAAGATTCCCCGCAAGATATACAAGAGATTCTCTTTCTATCTGCTGACATTGTTCCTTCTGCCCTTCATAGTGATACTGTTCGGCTTCGGCATAGTGACTTATTCCAACCTGCCCGCTTTGATAGGAGTCGATATCGATGAAATGAGGGTGATAGTGCGGCTTCTCGGCTGGGTGTTATTCTATCTGGTATCGGTATTCACTTTCTCTGTAATGTACAAGTGGATTCCCGCACCCAGGATAAAATATTCCAACGCCTTCAAGGCCGCTCTGGTGTCGGGACTGTTCTTTATACTCTTCCAGTACCTTTACCTTGAAACCCAGGTGTTCGTAAGCCGGATCAACGACGTCTACGGAGTGCTCGCCGCCATTCCCCTGTTCCTGATTTGGCTCAATTTCAGCTGGCAGATAATCATTTACGGCGCGGAACTGACATACAGTTTCGAGAACGTTGATACATACCATATTCCGGAGTAGATATGCCAGATTCAGATTTCACGCAGAAAGATTTTGAACTCATCAACTCGGAATTCGAGTCCCTGATGGAACTCTCGCTGAAGCGTTGCAGGAAGGAGAGCGAGATTTCAACGGTCAGGAAGGCGTTCGAGTTTGCCAACAGTGCACTCCACAACGTGCGCAGACGTTCCGGAGCCCCTTATATACTGCATCCCATTGCGGTTGCCAAGATAGTGGTGGCGGAAATAGGTTTGGGTTACAAGTCCATATGCGCCGCACTTCTTCACGATGTCGTGTCGGATTCGGGATACACTTTCGAAGACATCACCAACCTGTTCGGAGAAAAGATAGGTTCCCTTGTAGAGGGTTTGTCCAAAATCAAGATTGTACTCGACAGCGAAGACAGAAAAGGCGTGCCGATGAGCCCGGAAAGCGCCCAGGCGGAGAATCTCAAGCGCATTCTGCTCACTCTCAATGACGACGCGAGGGTTGTCCTCATAAAACTGGCCGACCGCCTTCATAACTGCCGCACCATTTCGGATATGCCGGAGGCGAAAAGGGACAAGATTCTGTCCGAAACGATGTTCCTCTTCATCCCGCTGGCACACAGGCTCGGCTTGTATTCCATCAAATCCGAGATGGAGAATATCTGGCTACAGTATAAGGAACCGGATTCCTACAACGAACTCACGCGCAGAATCAGGGAGAGCGTCGAAACCAACAAGGATGCCATAGACAATTTCATCGGGCCGATTTCCGGAGCGCTCCGCCGGGATGACTTCGATTTTGTCATAAAGACACGCATCAAGACACCGTATTCCGTATGGCACAAGATGCGCGCGAAGAATATCCCTTTCGAGCAGATATACGACCTGTACGCAGTTAGAATCATATTCAATCCCTCTTCCGACGACCCGGAAATCGAAAGGAAGCAGGCATATATGATATATGCCGACATCCTCGGACTTTACAAGGAAAATCCCGGCAGGCACAGAGACTGGATAGAGACGCCCAAAAGCAACGGCTATGAAGCATTGCACAGCACCCTGATGAGCCAGACCGGTACTTGGATAGAGGTGCAGATACGTTCGCAAAGAATGGACGACATTGCAGAAAAAGGCATTGCGGCGCATTGGAGTTACAAACGGGGAGGCTATGCCAGCGAAAACGAGAGCAAGATGGACAAATGGCTGGCCAGAGTCAAGGAAGTGCTTGCCAACAAAGACTTCGACGCCCTTGAACTGCTGGATATAGTCCACTCGGATCTGGTAGCGTCCGATATAGTTGTATATACTCCCAAGGGAGACCAGATAACCGTACCGAACGGGGCCACAGCCCACGATTTCGCATATCTGATACATACTCACATAGGGGAAAGGGCCATAGCGGCAAAAATCAATATGAAGCTGGCCCCCCTGTCACAGGTCCTGAAAACCGGAGATCAGGTTGAAATCATAACTTCAGATACGGCACGTCCTTACAAGGAATGGCTGCAGTACCTCAAAACACGCAATGCAAAAGCGAAAGTAATAAACTACTTCCGTGACAGTATGACGCAGATAGTCAAGGAGGGAGAAGAATCATATAAAGAAACGCTTCACGCAATGGGACTTTCCCCGGGCCACGAACATCTCCGTCAGTTGATAGAATATTCGGGCATAAACGACTCCGAAGAACTGTTCTTCCGGATTGGACTTGGTCTTGTGTCTCCGGAAGAATTCAGGATGGCTCTGGACGTGACGGACAAAGGTCCGGGCAAGGACAGCGGCACCGGAATGGCCGCCCTGAAGATGAGCGGTACCGATGAAGACGGCATTCTCAACAGAATCACATATTACCTCTCACTGGTAAACGGATTGAATCTCAGAAGGCTTGAACTTGCATCCGAAAACGGAGCCTTCAGCGGCTATCTGGAATTCACCATCAAGGACATTTACTGTCTTTCTGACATAATCAAGGATTTGAAAAAGATTGACGGCATACAGGATGTCGTAAGGATAGACCTATGATAAAGAAATTCTTCCCGCTGATTGTCGCATTCATTGTGCTGGCTCCCCTTTTCTTCGTTCATTCCTGCGCGAACACGACCGAAGCGCCGTCCGGAGGCGACAAGGACACCATACCGCCGTATATAGTCGATATCAAGCCGTTGCCCGGTACCGTCAAAGTTCCGCAGAAAGACCTCCGGATTGTGTTCACGTTCAACGAATACGTCACGATAAAGGCGGCCGGAAACATTTTCCTGTCCCCGCCCCAGGAAAAGAAACCTGTTTCAAAGATAAAGGGAAAGAGCCTGATAGTATCTTTTGAGGAAGAACTCTCGCCCAATACCACCTACACATTGAATCTTACCAATGCATTGGCCGACAATAATGAAGGCAATATGTTCCCCGGATTCACCTATGTGTTTTCCACAGGTGAACGGATTGATTCAATGTACATCACCGGGCTGGTGCAGGACAGCGGCACCCTCAATCCCGTCAAGGATGCCACGGTTCTGCTCTACAAGGATCCGTCGGATTCCGCAGTATTCCTCAATCGGCCGTATGCCGCGACAAAGACAGATGACTGGGGCTTCTTCAGCATTCCGTATATCCAGGACACCGTGTACCGGCTGTATGCAATCAAGGATGAAATGGGCAACAATGTCTATGATCCCGACACTGACCTGATTGCTTTCACTGATTCTGTTGTAAGGCCGGTAAATGTGGTGAACGACACAATATACGAATTGCTCAAATTCGATATGAAGGATACTTTGGAGTGCCTTGCGCGCAAGACTGAATACGAACTCTGTCTGTTTCGCGAGAAGCCATCGAAGCAATTCCTGAAAAACCACAAGCGCATTGCGGACAGGGCGGCGTACATCTCATTCAACGCTCCGAATGTCTGGATAGACTCGCTCTGGATCAGAGGCTACCGCCCGGAACATATAATTTCTCAGTTCAACATTCTTCAGGACAGTCTGGAATTGTGGATTAATGACCGCCGCACGCCTCCCGACACCCTCCATCTCTTTGTGAATTACCGCAAGACCGATTCCACAGGCGTGCCCAAGCCTTTCCTCGAACATTTGAGAATGGCACAGGAGGGGGCGAAGCCCAAGAAGAGATATGTTTCCAAAAAGGATATAAAGCACGAGGACACAACCTGCGTATTCACTATGAAAGTCGCTCCGGAGACTTTTGAAAGGGATGGTTTCCGTCTTGAATTCAAGTATCCCATAATCTGGGCGAAATTCGATTCCCTCAAATTCAGGTACGTCAATCCGAGGCAGAAAGAATTCAGGGGGGAGTTCAGGATAGAACGGGATTCGATGAACCTCCGCTGCTACAACATCATTCCATCCGTGAAAATGCAGAAGGGATTCGAATATTTTCTGGATATTCCTCACAGAGCATTCAGAGACATCAACGGGTTCTATTCCGACAGTCTGGAGACAAAAGTTTCCGTTCCCACGGACGAAGACCTGAGCACACTGAACGTAACGATGAGCGGGGTTGACAGAAAAATCATAGTTGACCTGCAGGCGGAAAGCAGCACGGACGTGTTGCGCAACTACATCATCGACTCCGATGCCAGACTTGTTTTCCCCTACCTGAAGGAGGGCAGGTATTCCCTTCGCATCACGGTTGACGGGAACAGGAACGGGATTGTGGATGCAGGTTCCCTGCTTGAGCACAGGCAGCCGGAAAAGGTGGTCTATTACAAATTGGACGGCAACAAGTACATTATGCTGCCCAAAGCATCAGAAATAGACCAGACCGTCGATTTTCAAACGCTCATAAACAAATAGGAGAATGAAAGGATTTATTGCAGCTTTGGCAGCCATTGCTCTTTGCTCAGCCTCCTTCGCCCAGGAATACACAGACGAATACCTCGATTCCGTAAGAGTATCCGTTAATAAGGGAATCAATGACTATATGACCATAGGCGTCAATTACGGCCTTGATTTCTCGAACCAGATATTCAACCCCATGGTAGGTTCACAGGAATGGCCCGTCACCTGGAACAACGTATCCGTAATGTTCACGAGATACTGCAAGATGTTCGGATTCATGCCGTATTTCGGTTTTGAGGCTGGTGTTTCGTACGGGCATCAGGGGTTCAGGTTCAAACAGGATCCGGAACTTGGAAGAGTGGTTGCGCTGCCTTTCGGCACAGTTGACAACATTTCATACATTCAGGAAGAAACCATTGATGTCATCAAAATTCCGGTCCGCTCGAAATTCCATTTCGACATGTCTTTTTTCCGGCTGATGGCGAACCTGGGCTTCTATGGTGGATGGAGACGCAGCGTAACCCGTGACGGAACAATCAATGACGAATCCATACGCAACGATTTCGCATCATTCGAGAACAGATTCGATTACGGTATGGAGGGAGGTGCAGGATTCGCCCTTCTCTTCGACCCCATAGAACTCCACTTCAACGTACTTGCCGGCTGGTCCTGGAGCAGTCTGTACAAACCCGATTCCTCCCCATCAGTCAACAATATGTATTACTACAGATATGCGAATCCCCTGAATATCACCGTATCCGCAGGAATACATTTCCAACTTACAAAAAGGACGGGAAAGACCAGCCGGGCGCTGAAGAAAGAAGCATACGACATAATTTACAATCCGAAAAATGAAGACACTGCAGGTCAGGATAGGCAATAATCTGGTAATAGGGTCGGAGCACCCCATCGTTGTACAGACTATGTGCAACACGCATACTTCTGACATAGATGCCACTGTGGCCCAATGTCGCCGGATGGCGGAAGCCGGAGCCCAGCTCATAAGAATTACGGTCCCCGGGATGCCGGACGTGGAGCACATAAGGGAAATCCACGGCAGACTGCGTTCCGAAGGTGTTGACACTCCGTTGGTTGCAGACATTCATTTCTCTTCGGAGACAGCCATCGCGGTGGCCTCCGTTGTAGAAAAAGTGCGTATCAATCCCGGCAATTTCCACCCGGACCACACAAAGGCGCGGGAACAGTTCCGGCGGCTTATCGTGGAATGCAAGAAGCACGGTACGGCAATAAGAATCGGACTCAACCACGGATCCCTCGGGAAATACATTACGGACCTTTATGGCAACACCCCCTTCGCAATGGCGAAAGCGGCTATGGAATGGCTGGAAATGTGCATTGAGGCAGACTTCTGGCAAGTAGTGGTTTCCCTCAAATCCAGCAACACAGTGACTATGGTGGAGGCATACCGCCAACTTGCGGCGATGATGCAGGAACGGGGTGTGGTCTTCCCTCTTCACGTCGGTGTCACCGAGGCCGGAAACGGAGACAGCGGAAGAATCAAATCCTGCGTGGGCATAGCCACATTGCTGTCGGAGGGTCTGGGCAACACGGTGAGAGTCTCGCTCACCGAAGATCCCGTGAATGAAATTCCGGTGGCCCGGTACCTGTCGGACAGATATTCCGGAAACAAAGTGGAGAGTGAAGGAGACCGGATGCTGGATGCCGCCTGCACCTGGGGTCCGCAACTGCTCAATCGCAGCATAGATGAAATCCCCGCTTCCGCAGGATTGTCAGAATATCTTGTCAATGAAATAATGCAGGCGGCCCGGCGCAGATTCTACAAGCCGGAATACATTGCCTGCCCGGGCTGCGGACGGACAATGTATGACCTTCAGAAGGCATTCGAAGAAGTGAAGTCCAGAACATCGCACCTCAAGGGTATGGTGATAGCCGTAATGGGATGCATAGTGAACGGGCCCGGAGAAATGGCCGATGCCGATTGGGGATACGTAGGCGAAGGAAACGGGAAAGTTTCCATCTACAAGGGGAAGGAGGCCGTGCTCAGGCACGTGCCACAGGAAAAAGCCGTGGATGAACTTCTCAGGCTAATTCAGCAATGACGGTTTCGCAGGCTCTCGGTTCGATGCCGAGAGCTGTCTTTATATTGGCATCGAGCGGCAGATACATATCGATTCTGGAGCCGAATTTGATGATTCCACACTGGTCGCCGGCTTTCACCTGCATACCCGGTTTGGCGTAGCAGACGATTCTTCTGGCAAAAGTGCCGGCCAGCTGTTTGAAGAAAACGTCGTGTCCGCCGGGGGTCTTTATGCAGACACTGGTATGCTCATTGTCTTCGGAGGCCTTGGGTTTGAATGCAAGCAGATGCTTGCCGGGGTGATACCTGTAATACTGCACTTCCCCGCTTACGGGCCAGAAATTGGCGTGCACGTCCCAGAAATTCATATATATCGAAATCTGAATGCAGTCCCTTTTCAGATACTCGGGCTCAAAAACCCGGTCAATGATCACTATCCGGCCGTCAGCCACGGCTGTGACGGTCTTGTCGTCGCCTATGGCCCTGCGCACGGGAACTCTGAAGAAAAGTGTCTGCCATATGCAGAAGGCCAGCACGAAGGCAAGTATCGCCCAATCAAGCCATCTGACCTTTCCGAACAGAATCAGAGCTGTGGATAATACCAGCCCGATGAAGTAAACCAGGGCAATTGTTCCGTAAGAATTTTTGTCGATTTTCATTATTACATCAGGTTGAATATTGCAAGATACGCACTCCCTATCGGAATTGCAAACAGGCTGCTGTCAAATCTGTCCAGCATACCGCCGTGTCCGGGTATGACGTTTCCCGAATCCTTGACGTGGAAGTATCTTTTCCATACGGACTCGAAAAGGTCTCCGCACACTCCGGCGGCGCTGACGATGGCACCGAAGACAAGTGAATGTACCAGAGGAAGTTCAAGTTTTCCAAGAGCCCTGAGGCAGACTGCCGCACCCATGGCAAAAGCCAGACCGCTCCATACGCCCCACCAGGACTTCTTCGGGGATATGGAAGGGGCAAGTTTCTTCGAGCCGGGCTTCTGACCGAAAAGGGTTCCGAGGCAGTATGCGCCCGTATCGGAAATCCAGATGATGATGAAAAAACACAGAAGGAGCCAACCGTCAAACTCTCCGTTCCTGAATACTATCAGGGGAAGCAGTGCGCTGGGAATGCCGATATAAAGCAATCCGGTGAAGACGTACGGGAACTGGTGCAGCTGTTCCTCCCTGTTCCTGTCGAACAGAACGGAAATCATTGCCGCAAAAAACGGAAAGGCCGACAGACACAGCCATCCGGCCGGCACATTGTACTGGCAGACGGCAAACATAACGGCAAAAAGCAGTTCCGCGCTCAGGATTGCAAGTTTGCGGGCGAGCATATACGAATCCCCCATCGAAATGCCATAGAACTCGCTCATCATAAAATATATCGCGATTATGGCAACCGCCGGGAAAAGAGGCGTATAGAACAGCAGAGATATTACCAATACGGCCACAAACAATGCGCCGAAAAATGTCCTTTTGACTAAATTATTCATCGGAAGTGGTGTTTGTCGTAAAACCGTTGTCGGTCTGCTCCGACGGTTCGTCCTGATTCTCCGGCTTTGCCAGACGTTCTTCTCCGTGAACACCGGCCTTGGGTCCGAGAACCGATTCTATCTCATCCGCAAAGATAACTTCGCGTTCTATCAGCATTCCGGCAAGTTTTTCAAGCCCGTCCCAATTTTCCCTGAGTATTTTTTCAGTCTTTGCAGTAATCTCATCCACTATCCTCTTTGCCTCGGCGTCAATCAGTTCCGCCGTTTTTTCACTGTAGGGTTTGGTAAGTTCGTATCCCCGTGCCCCGGTGGAGTCGTAGAACGAAAGGTTGCCCACTTTTTCACTCATTCCGAAATACGATACCATAGCGTAGGCCATACGTGTAAGGCGCTCGAAATCGTTCAATGCACCCGTGCAAGGTACTCCATCATTGGCCAGTTGCTCCGCTACGCGGCCTGCCACCAGAGAGCACATCTCATCCATCATATCGGACTTGGAATTGGTGACTTTCTCATCCGGCAGATACCAGGTGAGACCAAGTGCCTGACCGCGAGGGATGATGGAGACTTTCAGAACGGGCGCACACCCGGGCAGAAGCCAACCCGCAACTGCGTGACCGGCCTCGTGATATGCTGTAAGCCTCTTTTCATTGGCTGACATTATGGTCTTCTTCCTTTCGATTCCTCCCACTACCCTGTCAACGGCATCAAGGAAATCCTGATTGCAGACGGCTTTCCTGTTATTGCGGGCGGCACCCAATGCTGCTTCATTGCAGATGTTCGCAATATCGGCACCGGACATTCCCGGAGTGTGTTTTGCAATCTGCTCCAGGTCAAAATCCTCGCCCAATTTGAGTCCCTTCAGATGCACCTGGAAGATTTCCTTCCTTTCGTTAAGATCCGGCAGGTCAACGTGAATCTGCCTGTCGAAACGTCCCGCACGCATAAGGGCCTTGTCGAGGATATCAGCCCTGTTGGTGGCGGCAAGCACAATGACTCCGCTGTTGGAGCCGAAACCGTCCATTTCAGTAAGCAATTGGTTGAGAGTGTTTTCCCTCTCGTCATTACTTGAGAATCCGGCATTCTTCCCTCTTGCCCTGCCGACAGCGTCAATTTCATCTATAAACACGATGCAGGGGGCTTTTTCCTTTGCCTGTGCAAACAAATCGCGTACCCTGGAAGCTCCCACACCGACGAACATCTCCACGAAATCTGACCCGCTGATACTGAAGAAAGGCACATTGGCCTCTCCTGCCACGGCTTTGGCCAGCAATGTCTTACCCGTGCCCGGAGGGCCTACCAGAAGCGCTCCCTTGGGTATCTTTCCACCCAGGGCGGTATATTTTTCGGGATTCTTCAGGAAATCGACAATCTCGACGACCTCCTCCTTCGCGCCGTACAGTCCGGCAACGTCCTTGAATGTGACGTCAACCTTGTCCTTGTCTGCAAGTTTGCCTGTGGCCTTGCCGGCGTTGAAGGGATTCATTCCACCCTGTCCGCCTCCCATAGACCGGCCCATACCGCGGAACATCCATCCCCAGAAAAGGACCAGCAGGATAATCGGGAATACCCATTCCAGAATGTTGTCCCAAATTTTGGAATCGTTCTCCATCACTATCCTGACCTGATCTGCGGAAGGCAGTTCCGCATTCAGGCGCGCGAATTCGGCCTCGGGGTCGAACTTGCCGGAAGTCAGGAAGAAAAGATGAGGTGAACTCTTGGGAATCTGTTTGCCGGCGAAAAGATCCGCATATTTGTCAAGCCTGTCAGCCTTGATGGTGATGGTTCCCTTGAAATCGTTGCGGACGAAATGAATGTCCTTGATGTCACCGGCACGGAACATTTCCTGCACCTGAGCCCATTCCACCTTCTGGGGTTGTCCGCCGGAATTGCGGAACAGGAGAAAACCTATTCCCACCAGAAGAAGTATATAGAACCACGACAAGTTGATTCGTATGATCCTTGGGTTCTTGTCGGGTGTTTTCTTTTGTTTTTGAGCCATCTTTGTAATTGTTATATGTACGAACTAACAAATATACAAAAAAAACGCCAATGACAGAATGACACTCCGGCTTTCAGGAATCAGACAACATATCAGGCATTCTGAAGGGCTTTGATTGTCTTTTCGGGTGATTCAGACTTGAAAACGGAACTTCCGGCAACCAGAACATCGGCACCGGCTTCTCTCAATGCCGCGGCATTGTTCTCCCCGACACCGCCGTCAACCTCTATCAAAGCGTCCGAACCGGCCTTCACGATTGCCGCTTTCAGTTCGGCCACGCGGTCGATGCTTTCGTAAATGAATTTCTGCCCTCCGAAACCGGCGAACACGGACATAATCAGGAAGAAATCGGCTTTTCCGATATATTTGAACAGCCTTTTCACAGGAATGTCGGGATCGATGGCCACTCCGGCCTTGACACCGAGGGCGTGCAGTTCATCTATATACTTGCCCGTATTGCGTCCGGCCGCTTCGAGATGGAAGGATACATATTTGACGCCCTTCTCCGCAACGTGTTTAAACCAACGCTCCGGATGAACGACCATAAAATGCACATCCATAGGTATTTCAGCAATCGGCGCAATTGCATCGATAACTGAAAATCCGAACGACATATTGGGTACGAAAGTGCCGTCCATAACGTCCAGATGAATCCAGTCCGCATTGCCGTTCAGCATGCGGATATCTTTCTCAAGATGCAGGAAATCTGCACTGAGCACGGAAGGGGCTACTCGAAGTTGCATACAACGTCATTCAGAAGTTCAACGAATTTATCAAGGGACGCAAGGTCCATCCTCTCTCCCGGAGCGTGAACACCGCGCAGCGTGGGGCCGAAGGAAATCATATCCAGTCCGGGGAATTTCTGCAGGAAGAGTCCGCATTCAAGTCCGGCGTGGATGGCCTTGACTTCAGGTTCGCGGGAGAACAGTTTCCTGTAACTGTCCACACACAGTTTCAGAATATGGGAATCGGGATTGGGATTCCATCCAGGATATTCATTGGTATATCTGACTTCCGCCCCGACCGCCTCGAAATTGGCGCGGACCTTGGCTGCAATCATCCGGCATTCACTTACGGCCGGACTGCGCTGGCTGGTTGTAATCTCAAAATGGCGCTTGACACGATGCGCCGCGGCAAGGTTTGTGGAAGTCTGCACCAAACCCTCGATGTCCTGGCTCATTGCCTGCACTCCGTGCGGGCAGGTGAACAGGGACGACAGCAGTTCGAGCGCCGAAAAGTAATCAACGGCTTTCAATCTGGTGACGGTTTCCCCGCATCTGCAGAAAATGTCGGGGTCCGTTACGTGGAATTCTTCCTTCAGGTCAAGGGCGAATCTGTTGAAACGCCTTTTGGTGGCGAGAGGTCTGGGCACGGCAATAATGGCCCGACATTCGCGTGCAATGGCGTTGTGCTTTCCTCCACCGTCGAAGTCAATCAGCTGCAGGCCATAGTCAAACTCGGCATACAGGAATCTCGCCATCTGCTGCACGGCATTCATCCTGCCTTTGTTTATGTCGTCGCCACTGTGGCCGCCGATGCCTCCCCCGATCCGAATCTGCAGCACAGTGAGGTCCTTGTCCACGGGTTCCGGTTGGAAACTGATTCTGACATTTGTGTTGACGCCTCCGGCACAACCTATGAAAAGCTGCCCTTCATCCTCGGAATCAAGGTTGATGAGGGTCTTCCCCGTGAAGAAACCTTCCTTCATTCCTTCGGCACCGTCCATTCCGGTCTCTTCGGAGATGGTGAAGACAGCTTCAATCCTGCCTGTGGGAAGGTCACTTTCCAGCACGGCAAGCGCGGCGGCAATGCCAATGCCGTCATCGGCACCCAGAGTGGTGTCACGCGCAATCATCCAGCCGTCTTCAACGGTATAGCGGATTGCATCCTTCCTGAAATCGAAATCCACTCCATCATTCTTCTCGCAAACCATATCCTGATGGGCTTGAAGCACTATGGTCGGAACGTTTTCCTTGCCTTTGGAGGCCTCCCGCACGATGCAGACATTGCCGATTTCATCGGTCTTTACAGCCAGTTTATGGGATTCCGCCCATTTCTGCAACCATTCAGTAATCGGTTGCTCAAAACCGGATTCACGGGGAACGGTGCTTATTTCCTTGAAAATTTCAAGTACACGATTCGGGTTCATAATATGTAAACTGTTGATTACAAACGTTCTGACGGAGCCAGCATCTGCTGGATGTCGGAAACGTATTTCTTGAATGTCTTGTCAATGCCCATCAAGTCGCTGACCGTGTTGCAGGCGTGCATCACAGTTGCGTGGTCCTTCCCCCCTATTTCAGCGCCGATAGTGGAAAGAGAGCAATTGTATATCATATTGCGGCACAGATACATTGCAATCTGACGGGCCTGGACTATCTGACGTTTGCGGGAATTTGACACAATGACGTCACGTCCGATATTGAAATATTCGCAAACCGTCATACATATGCGATCGATGGTAATCTCGTTGGAGGACTCACCGACTATCTTGTTGACAATCTGTTCCGCAATGGCGAGCTGACTCTGATTCTTGTAAACGGCCGAATGTGCTATGACTGAAATCAAGGCTCCCTCCAATTCCCGGAAATTGGTCCTGATATTGGTGGCAAGATATTCCAGAAGCTCATCTTCGACTATTACCCCTTCCCTTTCGCTCCGGGCCCTGAGCATAGCCAGCCTTGTGGAATAATCGGGATGTGTCAGTTCCACGGCAAGCCCCCATTTGAATCTGGAAAGAAGCCTGTCCTCAAAATTCTGCAAATCGGCCGGAGCGCGGTCCGAGGTGAGAATCAGCTGCTTGCCGTTCTGGTGCAGGTGGTTGAATATGTTGAAGAAGGCATTCTGATTGCCTTTGCCGAGAAGATCCTGTATGTCATCGACTATGAGGACGTCTATCCTCATATAATAAGCAAGGAAGTCTGTCAGTTTATTGCGTATGCCTACGGCATCCATAAACTGGGTCTTGAACTCGTTGCCGGTAACGTACAGCACAACCAGGTCCGGATGTTTTTCCTTGATGGAAATGCCTATGGCCTGCGCCATATGGGTCTTGCCGAGCCCGGGGCCTCCGAATATGAACAAGGGGTTGAAGGGAGTGTTGCCCGGAGTGTTGGAAATATTCACACCGGCGGTCATTGCCATCTTGTTGCATTCTCCCTTCACGAGGTTCTCAAAACAATAGACGGGGTTGAGTCTGGGGTTGATTTTGACCCTGTGAAGACCGGGATACACAAAGGGGCCGGGATTTCCGGAAGGCTGGGCGGAATTGACCGCAACCTCCCTGTTCTCGGGGACAGGTCCGTTCTGTGCCGGTATCCTTATCATAGGCTGACCGGTCACCGGCCGCATCTGATATGACAGTTTGGCATCGGCGCCGAGTTCCCTTCTCAATGTCCTGCTGAGAACGTCGAGGTAGGAAGATTCAAGGTATTCCCGGAAAAAATCGTTCGGCACCTCAACGGTTAGTGTGGATTCCACAAGAGAGAGCGGCTTGATCGGTTTGAACCAAGTCGTAAATTGCTGGGGTTCCACGAGATGTTCGATAGTATGCAGACATCTCTCCCAGACATCTATATGTCCTTCCTGTGCAATCATCATTCCTTACTGGGATAAAGTGATGCAAAATTGGGTGAAAAAATGTTGTAAAAAAAATGAATTTGATATTGCAATTGTTGAAATTTCTTTTTAAAATTCTATAAAACGTTTAAACAAAAACTACAACTATAAATTGCTTTATTTCAATCCATTAGATACGACTTACCCTTAACGCAACGACCTGTACGCCAACTCCTGATTTTGAATAAATCAAAATTGAGAACTACAATTATTTTTGCTTTGCAGGCTTGTAGGTATAAGGAAAAACGCCGTTTGATATTCTTACAAAAAAGGCATCCGGATATTTTTTCCTTATTTCAACTTTATTTGCATACGCCTTTTCCGCAGAGTCCGAAACTCCAATGACATATTTGAGGATTCCGTTGCCAGCATCGACAACCGTCGGCTTGAAACCGAGGAAGCGACGGTCATTTGACGGAATCTTTGCCTTGCCGGCCATAATCTGCCAGCCGAACTGTTCCCCGTTCCCGTTTTCGGACTGTGCAGGCTTTGGCTTGACGGCCTTGGGAGACGGTTCCTTTCCGGCCTCTTCGGCAACAGAGGTTTCCCTCTTAGCTATATTGACGGAAGCGTCATACCTTTTCTTGTATTCCTTGAACGCTTCGAAGAGGCAGTCGGCAAGCTTGTCCCTCTTCTGGCTGTCGCGGAGAGAGGCCAGATCCGAGGAATTCGATATGAAGCCAAGTTCCACAAGGACTGAGGGCATGGACGTTCTCCACAGGACAAGAAAAGGATTCTGCCAGATTCCCCTGTTGGCCTTTATGGGGCCTGCCACCAACTTTTCCGACACAAGTTGGGCGAACTCCAGGCTCTGCTCGAGATGGGAGTTCTGCAGAAGCTGCATGAATATGAATGACTCGGGATCGGCCGGATCGAAGCCCTGGTATTTTGTGTTGTAGTCATCCTCAAGAAGAATCACGGAGTTCTCCCTTTTGCATACATCCATATTATATGCGAAAAGGTCCCTGTTCTTGTTGCTGGACTGCCCGAGTACGTGGACCGAATAGCCGTTGGGCGATGATGATTTCGTGGAATTTATGTGAATGGAAATGAAAAGGTCGGCGTTCTTGCCGTTGGCGCAGGACGCTCTTTCTTCCAGTGCCACGAATTTGTCTTCCGGCCGGGACAGGACGACATTGACTTTGGGGTACTCCTTCCTTATCTTGTCGGCCAGTTTTCTGGAAATATCCAGAGTGAGCGTCTTTTCGTATGTCTTTCTGTCAAGGCTTACCGCCCCAGGGTCGGTTCCTCCGTGACCGGCGTCAATGACAACTGTATTGAGTCCGATGTCCGCACTTCCGCCCGAAACCGAAAACAGGAGAAGGCCCGCCAGTATTCCAATTGCTCTTTTCAAAAAAAATCACTATATTTGTCAGTCGCAAAATTAGCGAATATTTCGCATTTGAAAAAATCCATTCCCATATTATTTTGTCTCATACTGCTTTCAGTCTCCGGATTGGATGCTACGGCGCAGCGTGCGGGCCGCAGAAGGCAGGCAGGGAATGTGCAGACGCCATTTTCGTCCAACGTCTTTGTCAAGCCTCCGTCTCTGCCCGATTCCCTTGAACTTGCACGCCGTGATTCCATTCACCTTGCCGATTCCCTTTTCAAGGTGGACTCCATCGCCCTGCAGAGCAAGAGTTCCCTGGAACGGCCGGCATTCTCCACCGCGCGCGATTCAATCGTAGAGGTGTTTTCCGACGGCAGGAGGATGATTTATTACTATGGTGACGTGAGCGTCAAATATGACGACATAGAACTCAGGGCCGAACAGATGGACTATGATATGTCCACCGGAACGGTTTATGCCAGAGGTGTTTATGACTCATTGACTGGGGAATGGAAGGGGCGTCCCGTAATGACTCAGGGCAGCAAGTCCTATGATATGCACGAATTGAAATACAATTTCAATACCAGGCAGGCGCACCTTACGAATATTGTGACAACGGAAGACGACGGCATACTTCACGGAAAGAACGTCAAGATGATGCCGGACCATTCCATCAACGTTTCCAACGGAAAATATACCGTCTGCGATGCCGAAGAGCCGCATTATTATCTTGGTCTGACAGTGGCGAAAGTTGTGACCGAGCCGGAACAGAAGACCATATTCGGCCCCGCGTACCTTGTTGTGGAGGACGTCGTGCTGCCTATAGGACTGCCTTACGGATTTGTTCCCAAGCGACCGGAACGCGCAACCGGTATGCTGATGCCGACTTTCGGAGAAGAGAATGCCCGTGGCTTTTATGTCCGCGATGCCGGAATGTACTTTGTGTTCGGGGATTACCTTGACCTTTCCGTCACCGGTTCCTACTACACTCTCGGCTCCTGGGGTCTGGACGTCAACTCGAGGTACAAGATAAACTACAAGGCCAACGGCAATCTTTCCCTCACGTATTCCGATGACCGCACGGGAGAAAAAGGCAGCGCCGATTATTTCCAGAGCACCAACTTCGCTCTCCGCTGGACGCATACCCAGGACCAGAAAGCGAACCCGGGCACATCATTCTCCGCATCCGTCAATTTCTCGAGTCCCTCCAACAACCGCTTCAATTCCCGTTCCGTCACGGAAGCTCTCCAGAATCAGGCATCTTCCTCCATTTCTTTCTCGAAGAATTGGAACGGAAGGTTCAATTTGAGCGTGAACGCCCTGCACAGCCAGAACTCAAGGGACAGTTCCTACGTATTCACGCTTCCAAACGTCACGTTCTCGATGAGCACGCTGTACCCGTTCAAGCGGAAAGTAAGGGTCGGCAAGGAGAAGTTCTATGAAAAAATATCCATCGGATACAACACCACGCTTCAGAACAAGTTGAATTTCAAGGCCTCCGAATTCAAGGATATGAACCTTGCAGACCGTATGCAGAACGGAATGGCCCATAATTTCAGCATCGGTTTCCCAAGTTTCCAGCTTTTCAAGTACATCACCGTCAACCCTTCCGTCAGTTACGGGATGAACTGGTTCTTCAGAGCATCTGAAGCGCAATACAACCCCGAAACGGATCGGGTGGAACTGGTTCAGGGCAAGGCATTCAACCATTTCGGCATCACCCAGACATATTCCGGTTCCATCTCCGCCAGCACCCGAATCTACGGACTTTTCCAGTTCGGAAAATTCAGGAAGATACAGGCAATCAGACACGTCATCTCCCCTTCCATAAGCATGAACCTGAGTCCCGAACTGGGAACCTATGCAAACGGTTACAGGACTTACAACTATGTCGACAATGCCGGACTGGAGAAAGAATACCAATACAACATCTACACCGGACAGATATATTCCGCTCCCGGAAGGGGAAAATCGGCTACGGCATCAATAAACATAGGCAACAATCTGGAGGCAAAGGTGCGCGACTACGCCGACACGACCGGCACAGGCTCCAAGAAGGTCAAGCTGATAGACCAGCTCAACCTCAACACAGGCTTCAATTTCCTGGCTGACTCGCTGAAGATGAATCCCGTATCGATGTCGATGTCCACCTCCGCCGGCAAGTTGAATTTCAGCGCCAGCGCCGGATTCGACCCCTATGCCTGCGACGAAAACGGGCGCAAGTACAACAAATTCGCAATCAGTCAGGGGCAGGGCCTCCTCCGGTTGACCAACCTCAGTGCCTCCGTTTCATATTCCCTGTCCGGAGATGGCAAGATAAACGGCGATGACGGCAAGAAATCGGCAAGTTCTGACGGAGGCTCATCATCCGGTGCCGGCAGCTATTACCAGAGGGTCTATTATCACCCCGTTACCGGAGAATACATTCCCGGCGGATGGGTGTATTACACCAACCCCAACGTTCCCTGGTCCCTCAATTTCAACTATTCCCTGAATTACACAAAAGCTTACGCCAAGAATGCCATCGACCGTGTCACACAGACACTTGGATTTTCCGGCAACATCAAACTGACGCCCAAGATGTCCATCAATATGACCTCCGGATTCGACATTTCGGCAATGAAACTTACAACGACCCAGCTCAGCGCGACATACGATCTGCACTGTTTCAAAATTTCGGTATCCTGGGTGCCTACCGGCAACTGGCAATCCTACAGTTTCCTCATAGCGGCAAATGCCGCGGCCCTCGCCGACCTTTTGAGATTCAAGAAGAGCACGTCATACTGGGACAATTAGAAACAATAAAAAAATCAAGATATTATGGCACATTCACTTTCCGAGCTCAATCAGATGAGTAGAGAGCAGCTCGAGACAATTGCAAACGCACACAGCATCAAAGGCACCAGGAAACTTGACGATGAAAACCTCGCCTTCGCCATTCTGGATGCCGAAGCCAAGGAGGAATCGGTGAAACCGGTCCCCGAGAAGACGAAGGGCAGAAGAGGAAGACCTCCCAAGACAAAGCAGGCGGAGGACAACAAATCAAAGGAAACTCCTGCGGCGAAAGAACCGGTAAAACAGGCCGTTCCGGAAAAAACCGCGACAGAGGAAAAGCCTGCGGAGAATCCTGAGGAGAAACCCGCTCCCAAGAAGCGTGGAAGGAAACCTGCGGCAAAGAAGGAAGCGGAACCGCAGAAACAGCCGGCCGTAGAAGGAAAAACGGTCGATGATGGTAAACCGGTTGTTGAAGGAAGACCTGTCGTCGAAGGAAAACCGGCCCGGCAACAGGACCCCGGTAACCAGGACAGCGCACAGAGGCCCGATGTTCAGGAGAAGCGCCGTCATCAGAAACCTCAGCAGCAACAACAACAGCAGCAGCCACCGAAGCCGAAAGCTCCCGAATTCGAAGGGACGGTCGAATCCACCGGCGTACTCGAGATTATGCCCGACGGATACGGTTTCCTGCGTTCTTCCGACTACAATTACCTTAACTCGCCGGACGACATCTACGTGTCCCAGCAGCAGATAAAGGCAAATGCGCTCAAGAGCGGCGATACCGTCACCGGAGAAATACGTCCTCCCAGAGAAGGGGACAAATACTTCCCTCTCGTCAGGATAAAGTATGTCAACGGGCGCACACCGGAGTTCATCCGTGACCGCGTTCCTTTCGATTTCCTGACTCCCCTTTTCCCGGACCAGAAATTCAATCTTCTGGGCAACGGCCACGAAAAGGATTTGTCCTGCCGCATCGTTGATTTGTTCGCCCCTATAGGCAAAGGCCAGCGCGGACTCATCGTCGCCCAGCCCAAGACGGGTAAGACAATGCTGCTCAAGAGCATAGCAAACGCCATTGCCGACAATCACCCGGAAGTCTATGAGATCGTTCTCCTCATAGACGAGCGTCCCGAGGAAGTCACCGATATGCAGCGCTCCGTCAAGGCCGAGGTTGTTGCCTCCACCTTCGACGAACCGGCGGAAAGGCACGTGAAAGTTGCCAATATGGTGCTTGAAAAAGCCCGCAGACTGGTGGAATGCGGCCACGACGTGGTCATTCTCCTTGATTCCATCACAAGGCTCGCCCGCGCCTACAATACCGTGCAGCCCGCATCCGGAAAGGTTCTTACCGGCGGTGTGGATGCCAATGCCCTCCAGAAACCCAAACGCTTCTTCGGTGCCGCACGCAACATTGAAGGCGGCGGATCTCTCACCATTCTGGCTACCGCCCTTACCGAAACCGGATCCAAGATGGATGACGTCATCTTCGAAGAATTCAAGGGTACGGGCAATATGGAGCTCCAGCTCGACAGGAACTTGTCCAACAGGCGCATCTTCCCCGCTGTCAACGTAATACTTTCCGGAACCCGCCGCGACGACCTTCTGCTCAACAAGGCAGTCGCATCCCGCATCTGGATACTGCGGAAGCTGCTGGCCGAGATGAATCCTCTGGAGGCTATGAATTTCATGCTTCAGCTGATGGATGAGTTCAAGACCAATATGGACCTGCTTGACAATATGAACAAGGTTTCACCCCGCGACGTAAAGCATTCCGACTACTAAGGAATGATTAAAAAATAAGTTGGTAAAATATTACCAATGATATTTTTTAAGAATTACTAAGAAGCTGTTTTGAAATGGTAAAGGTATTCTGCCGGAACACAGGCACTTATGGTGAATTTCCGGAAGGCGTCACGATCAGGGAGATTGAAAGCGCCTTCAACTTGGACAATCCCCTGCCGATACTTGCGGCCAAGGTCAACTTTGTGGTTGAAGGCCTCAAATTCAGAATATTCAACAACAAGGACATAGAGTTCCTGGACTACTCTTCCTATGCCGGCAGGAGCGTATATTGCCGGTCGCTGTGTTTCCTTCTGGCAAAGGCTTCTTCGGATGTATGTCCGTCCAGCAGAATCACTATGCGCAGACCCATATCCAAAGGTTATTTCTGCGAAATTGCCAAGGCTGACGGAACTGCGGTCAGCAAGGAGGAAATCGACGCCATCCGTGAAAGGATGAAGGAAATAGTCGGGGCCGGCGAAGAGTTCCACCGGCACGAGGTAAGAACGGAAGAAGCCATAGAGATATTCTCCAGATACGGATTTGACGACAAGGTCAAGCTTCTCGAGACCTGTGGGAGGGTTTATGTCAAGTACTACACCCTCCAGGGGTATCCGGATATGTACTACAGCGCACTTGTCCCTTCCTCATCATATTTGAAAATCTGGGACATACAGCCTTTCAACGGCGGCATTCTGCTGAGAGTCCCCGACCGCCACAATCCCGGACGGCTCGCACCTCAGCGCGAAGAACCCAAGACTTTCGAAGTCCTCAAGGAAAGCCTGCGCTGGAACCGGATAATGGGTCTGAAAACTGTGGGAGACGTGAACGTCGCCTGCCTGAACGGCAAGGCCACGGACCTTATCCAGGTATCCGAGGCCCTGCAGGAGAAAAAAATTGTCAGCATTGCGGAAGAAATCGAGGAAAGATACCATAACGGAAAAGTCCGTGTCGTGCTGATTACGGGGCCGTCAAGTTCCGGAAAATCAACGGTCTGCAAACGGCTCAGCATCCAGCTCAAAGCCTGTGGACTGAAACCCGTGTCCTTCTCTACGGATGACTACTTTGTCAACAGGGTCGAGACCCCGAAACTGCCGGACGGCAATTACGATTTCGACAATTTCGATACTGTCGATCACGCGGCGCTCCAGCAGGATGTGCTGAAACTGCTTGCAGGAGAGGAGGTGCAGGTGCCGGAATTCAATTTCGTGACCGGAATCCGCGAATACAACGGCAAGACGCTCAAGCTCGAACCGGAGACTGTGCTGCTGATAGAAGGAATACACGCCTTGAATCCCCTGCTCACGGATAAGGTACCGGATGAATCCAAATACAAGATATTCATCAATGCCATCACAAGCATTTCCCTTGACGACCACAACTGCATACCCACAAGCGACAACCGCCTGCTGCGCAGGATAGTGAGGGATGCGAATATGGGCTCGTTCACGGCCAGACAGACCATAAGCAACTGGCCCAACGTGCGCCGTGCAGAGGTCAAATGGATATATCCCTATCAGGAAACGGCGGACGTGCTGTTCAATTCGGCTTATCTGGTCGAATTCGCCGTGCTCCGCTCCCACGCCGAAAGGATTCTGGCCTCCGTGCCCAAGAACTGTTCCGAATACAGCGAGGCGCACAGACTTCTGCGTTTCCTGAGTTATTTCCAACCGGTCAGCGACAGACAGGTGCCGTCCACTTCCCTGCTTCGCGGTGTCATAGGAGGCAGCAGTCTATGACATTGTTCCTGACGGGAAGTCCCTGCAACAAAGGTGTCGGGCATTTCACTTCCGACGGTGATTTTCTCCATCGGCTGAAATCCCGTCTCCCGCAGCATCCGTCAGTATTGCTTGTAAGCGCGGCTCCGGATGATTCCGACAACTGCCGCTGGGTATTTGACTCCACAAAGGAATGCCTTGTCAATTCCGGAATAGAGTTCTCGTCCATCATAATGTTGGCGAGAGAAAATGCCGCCCAGGCGGCTTCTCTTGTGGCCGGCAGCGATTTTATCATCCTTTGCGGCGGCCACGTTCCCACTCAGAACCGTTTCTTCGCTGAAATAGGTTTGAAATCCATTTTAAGTTCGTATGACGGTGTGGTGATGGGATGCAGCGCCGGTTCGATGAACTGCGCGGAGGATGTCTATTCCCATCCCGAACTGCCCGGAGAGGGGGCGGATCCGTTCTATCAGGTTCGTCTGAAAGGTCTGGGGCTTACCGACATCAACATCGTACCCCACCTCGAAGACATAAGGGATGCCTGGCTGGATGGACGCCGCCTGCTGTACGACATTATTTTACCGAAAAGTTACGGTCACAGGTTCTACACATTCTGTGACGGAGTATATATCATTCAGGAAAACGGCCGCAGGACACTTTATGGTGAAGCCTGGGCCATAGAAAACGGAGAAATCCGCAAAATAAGCGAACGGGGAGGTTCGTATTCATTTATGAATTTTGTTTTTGTCTCACCGCATTTCCCGGCCACCTACAGCCATTTCTGCGCCGGACTGAAAGCCAACGGAGTCAATGTTCTCGGCATAGCCGACGCTCCGTACGATGAATTGAGCGACGAATTGAGGAATTCCCTGACCGAATACTACCGTGTCAATTCCCTTGAGAACTATGACGAGGTTTACAGGGCAGTTGCTTTCTTCACGCATAAATACGGCCGTATCGACTGGATAGAATCCAACAACGAATACTGGCTTGAGCAGAATGCGCGTCTGCGCACCGATTTCAACATCACCACCGGCATTCAGACGGACAGAATCGCTTCCATCAAGGAAAAGTCCGAGATGAAGAAATATTACCGTGCCGGCGGCATCCCCACAGCAAGGCAGATAAAGGCGGCTGAAGGGCTGGAGGCCGTCAGGGAGTTCGCCGCTCTCACCGGCTACCCCATCATTGCAAAACCGGACAACGGAGTTGGCGCGGAGGGTACATTCAAACTTTTGGGAGACAAGGATTTGGAAAAGTTCTTCGAAAGTCATCCTTCAAATTACGGGGCATTCGTTGTGGAGGAGTTCATAACGGGTCTGCTGGTGTCTTATGACGGCATTTACAATTCAAAGTCGGAGCCTGTCTTCGAGTCGATGAGCGTATTCCCCACTCCGATTATGGACGTGGTGCACGACAATCTGGAGAACTGCTATTACGTTGACAAGACCGTTCCCAAGGCATTGTCCGACATAGGCCGCAGGACAGTCAAGGCGTTCGGCATCAAGTCCAGGTTCGTGCATCTGGAGTTCTTCAAGCTCGACAGGGACCGCGAAGGTCTGGGAAAGAAGGGTGATTACGTCGGATTGGAGGTCAATATGAGGCCAGCCGGCGGATTCACACCGGATATGATGGATTACGCCCACAGCACGGATGTGTTCCGGATTTGGGCCGATATGGTGGCATTCGACGAGTGCCGCACCGGTCAGGGAGAACAGTACTACTGCGCTTACGTGGGCCGTCGTGACGGCAAGGAGCACGCCAATTCGCACGAAGACATCCTCGCCCGCTACGGAGCATCCGTTGTTATGTGTGAGCGTATGCCGGATGCACTGTCGTCAGCCCTTGGCAATATGGTCTATATGGCAAGGCTGAAGACTGTTGACGAGGTTCGCAAGTTCTTCAAATTCGTCACAGAATAATGCTTTGCAACTATCAGGACACCATCTGCGCTCCCGCCACATCGGTCGGTACGGGTGCCGTCTCCGTTGTACGCATCAGCGGGCCGGAGAGCCTGAGCATCGCCGACGGGATTGTGGAATGCGGCAAGGGACGTATTGTTGACGCGCCAGGTTACTCCCTCAAATACGGAGTTGTGCGGAAGCTGTCAGGTGATGTTCTTGATGATGTTGTAGTGTCCGTTTTCAGGGCTCCGCATTCCTATACCGGAGAAGACAGTGTGGAGATATCCTGTCACGCTTCCCCCTATATCGTCACCGAACTGCTGCGGATGCTGGTCGCCGCGGGTGCGAGAATGGCGGGCCCGGGAGAATTCACCAGACGGGCCTTCGTGAACGGGAAAATGGACCTTGCCCAGGCGGAAGCGGTGGCCGACGTGATTACTGCATCTTCGGAAGCGGCGCACCGCGTGGCCGTCAATCAGTTGAGAGGCGGCTATTCGTCCGAATTGAAAGGACTGAGGGACAAATTGCTGGAAGCCGCCGCAATGATGGAACTGGAGCTTGATTTCAGTGAGGAGGAGGTGGAATTCGCAGACCGCAGCCAGCTGCGCGCCCTCTTGGAGGCGTTAAGGTCGAAAGTGACTTCCCTGTCCGCATCCTTCCGTGACGGCAATGCTCTCAAGAACGGTGTGCCGGTAGCCATAATAGGTGCCGCGAATGCCGGGAAAAGCACATTGCTGAACGCTCTGCTGGGGGAAGACCGGGCAATAGTCTCCGATATTGCAGGCACGACCAGGGATACCGTAGAAGAGGTTCTGACGATAGACGGCATTCAATTCCGTTTCATCGACACTGCGGGATTGCGCGAGACGAGCGATGTCGTGGAACGCCTGGGAATTTCCCGCTCCTACGATGCCCTGCGCAAGGC